>JALQTL010000261.1 GCA_023260935.1 Paracoccaceae bacterium | reverse complement strand
GGTTCTTGCCTGCGCCACCGCTGTCTTCCATCAGCGAATAACGATGGATGATGATCGGGTAGCTGTGTTCCAGCATCTCGATATCGCCCGAGGTCAGCGCGCCGAAACAGCACTCCGGCCCCACCGCGTGCCAACCGTCAGCCTGTGCCGTGGCCCCAGCGCCCGAGATGATGGAGGCCAGCACCATCGTCACATATTCCTCGTCATGCCGCTTGTCCCAGCCGGCGATGTTGCAGCCGTTGGCATGGCCCCAGCTGGCCGAAACCTTGGCGGGCGCAGCCTGTTCGAAAGCAAGGCGCACGGCATCGGTCAGCGTCTCCATCGGCGTGGTGGTGCAGTTCATATGCGGCGCGGGGGATTTCGCATTGCAAAGCGTTCCTTTCGGCCCCATGTCGGTGGTGACGCAGCGGTATAGACCCTCGTTGTAGGGCGGCGGCAACTGCGCAAACATCATCAGCCCCAGATAGACGCCGGAATGGCTGTTACCTTCGTAGCTGTTGATGAAATAGGGGATCTGCGGCGGGCTGCTGATGGCGATATGGCAGCCATCGCCCTTGATCGTGACAGTCGCGGTAATCTCGAAATCGCCATAGCCGTGGCCGGCATCTTCAAGGATCGCGGTGCCGGTATAGGTGCCATCGGGCACTTCCGCAATCAGGCTGCGCATATGCTGTTCGGCCATGTCCAGAAGCTCGGCAATGCAATCCTGCACGACCGTCTTGCCGTATTTGTCCATCAGCCGTTTCAGGTTGCGCGCGCCGACCTGACAGGCGCCGATCAGGGCGTTGAAATCACCTTCCTGATCCCGCCGAGCCCGCATGTTGGACAAAAGAAGGTTCAGCACATCGTTTCGCGGCTTGCCCTTGTCCCAGATCTTCACCGGCGGAATACGCAGGCCTTCGGCGTAGATCTCGGTTGCGTTGGGGTTATAGCCTGCCGGAACCGGGCCACCGATATCGGTCAGATGGCCCTTGCAAACGGTCCAGAACACCAGTTCGCCTTCGTAGAAAACCGGCATATACATGCAGGTGTCAATGATGTGCGACCCGCCATAGGACGGATCGTTGTGCAGCATCAGGTCTCCATCATGGATGTCCCCCTCAAAATACTTGGCCACCGACTTCATCGCGGGGATCAGGGAGCCCAGGTGGATCGGGATGTCCTGCCCTTGCAGGATCATCTCGGGCGTCTGGTTGAAAAGGGCCGTCGAATAATCATGCGCCAGATTGAAGACCGAGGATCGTGCGGTCTGTTCAAGGGCGAGTGTCATTTCTCGCTGGGTAGTCTCGAGCACGCCCCGCACGACGGACAGCGTGATCGGATCGACGTTTCGCTTGGCCATTTCAACCTCCGTGTTGTCGCCGGGGACTGAGACACGGGCGCATCATCGCCGCGACCAATGGCGCGGGTGCCTGACGATGCAACTCCCTGTGTCGGCCGAATCCCGGCCTTCTGATTGTTCTTGGGTGCAAGGTTGACCCGTTGCGGGGTGTCCGTCTTGTCGCGGGGCGCACAATGGTTTGTCACCCCGTGCACTGAACAGGCGGAAAGCCACCGGCCAGCGCGATACAGCATAACTGTCTTGCATTGCGGAATTGACTCCGGCCCAACAAAGTCAATCATTGAACCGCGATGAACCCAGCAATCCAAGGGTCTTTGACGATGACCAGCAGGCTGCACAGCACGGACAGACTGCCCGCCTCGGCCCGCGCCAGCCACTGGAATGCCGTGATTGCCGATGCCTATTTTCCGCTTGACCTGACGTTCCGGGATGCGGCGCGTTTCGAGGGGCGGTTGGAACTGGGCACGGTCGGCGATGTGTCGCTGTCACGGTTGCGCACCGAACCCGTGCAGTATGAACGCCATCGGCACCACATTTCAGTTTCAAGCGAAGAAGAATACCTGATCACAATTCCCCGCCAATCGCCGGTGGATTTCCGCCAGCTTGGCCGCGAGGTGCGCTGCGACCCGGGTGGTTTCATCCTTGAGCGCGGCGATGAACCCTATCGCTTCTCCTATTCCGGGGCGAATGATCTGTGCGTGCTCAAGATCGCCAAGTCCGTTCTGGCAACCAAGCTTCGCAATCCTGACCGGTATTGCGCGCTGGTCTTCAACGGGCGCGAAGGGATCGGGTCGCTGTTCACCACTATGGCCCAACAGATACAGGCACAAGGGGCCAGTGACCCGTTCAGCGGGGCCGTTCTTGCCCGTCATCTGGTGGAGCTGCTGGCCTTGACGCTCGACCGCACCAGCGACGTCGAACAGGGCGCGGGATCATCGGTGCGCGAGGCGCATCGCAGGCGAGCCGAGGCGGTGATCCTGAAGGATTTGTCCAACCCCGATCTTTCGCCCGAGGCCATCGCCGACGCGGTAGGGATATCGAAGCGTTACCTGCATGAGCTTTTCGCCGAGGTGAATTGCACCGTGTCGCAATTCGTGCGCGAACAGCGCCTGCGTGCGGCGCGCGACCTGCTGATGATGCCAAGCCCGGGCCAGATGTCGGATATCGCATACCGGTTTGGATTTTCCGATCAGGCGCAATTTTCGCGCTTGTTCAAGGCAATGTTTGGCCAGACACCCACCGGCTTCCGCGCCGAGGTCTTGGCGCGGCAACAGGGGTAAGGTGCGGGGCCCCTAGCCCCTTGCGCGTCCCGCCATCGTAACCGGGCCGCCGGGCCGGACCACCCGCAGTGCCAGCCAGTCACCGTCATGATGCGCCTGAACCGTGGCTGTTTGCCCGGCAATCAAAGGTGACAGGCCGCGATAGGAAAAGACCGAAGGCACACCCCCCAGAACTTGCGCGGCAAGGTTCATCATCGCGACGGCCTGAAGTGGGCCATGGACCACAAGCCCGCCATAGCCTTCGACCTGCCGGGCATAATCGGCATCATAATGGATCCGATGGCCGTTAAAGGTCATGGCGGAAAAGCGGAACAGGCGCACCGGATCGGAAACAAGGGGAAAATCGGCGACCGGCGTGCCAAGATCGGGGGCGGCCGGATAGGTCGGGGCGGGCTCTCCCGGCACTGGATCGGCCCGATAGACCAGATCCTGCCGTTCACTGATGCACTCGCGCCCGCCGACACGATAGTTATGCCTGACCGAGATGAAGATCAGCGCCCCGGTCGACCCCTGTTTCGGTTCGATTCGTTCAATCCGGCTTTCCCGCTCTACCCTGTCGCCGATCAGCAGGGGGGCAAGGAAGCGGACCTCTCCCCCCGCCCACATGCGGCGCGGCAATGGCAGTTCCGGCAGCGTGATGCCCAACCTTGGATGCCCGTCGCGGCCCAGCTCTGCGGGCGGCAGGGCATCGGGCGACAGCGCCCAGAACAAGCCCAGAGGCACCTCTGCCTTGGCCAGAAGGTCGGGCAGAGTTGCACGGAACTGATCGACCAGACGTTCGGATACATGATCGTGGCGGACGCTGCCCCGGCCGATCCAGTCGGAATAGTCGGTCATGGTTCCCTCTCAGGGCTGTGGCCAGTGTGGATCGACCAGACCCGTCGGATAAGCATGACCGAAATCAAGCGGCGGCTGGATCACATATTTACGGTCAAAGGGCAGCCATGGATAGGGCACCCCCGAACGCACGATATAGGCCCAATCAGGATGGGCGAAGATCGGCCGCCCGATGGCCACCATATCCGCCGCCCCCGAGGTCAGCGCCGCCTCGGACTGCTCGCCATCGGCGATGCCGCCATTGGTGATCAGGGGTTTGCCCGAGGCGCGGCGCAACACGCTGGGCATGGGGGTCGGGTCTTCGGGAAAACGATTGTCCATATAATTGAAACTTGCCCAGTGCAGCGCATCATAGGCGCTGTCCGCAAGGGCCTTGCCCACCGCCGCGGCATAGGCGGTGCCATCTGGCCAAGCGCCGACGAAATCGTCGACCCCGTCTTGCGAAAGGCGCAGCACCAACAGCTTGTCCGGCCCGATCGCCGCGCGGATTTTTTCACCAACAAGACGGGCAAAGCGCACGTTGTTTTCCGGGCTGCCGCCGAATTCGTCGGTGCGCAGGTTGGTCTTTGGCGTAATGAACTGCCACAGAAGATAGCCGTTCGCGCCATGCACCTCGACCCCGTCTGCCCCGGCTGCAACCGCGCGGCGTGCACCTTCCGCAAAGCCATCGGCTATGGCATGGATCTCTTCGACCGTCAGCGCCCGGGCCTGCGGGAAGGTCACCTTGGGCCAGTCGCCCTGAATGTTGCGAATCTGCTTTTCGTAATCGGTGTCGGTGTACAGCGTCCATCCGTCACTTTGCGTCGCCGAGGCCGAAACGGGCTGTTCTCCGTTCAGGACGCGCGGGTCGCAGACGCGCCCGCCATGCATCAGCTGAATGATGATCTTGGCCCCATGCTCATGCACCGCGTCGCAGACACGCTTCCACCCCGCCACATGCCTGTCATTGGCGATACCGGGCTGCGACAGATAGGCCCGAGACTGAAAGGCATCCTGCTCATAGGCGCCTTCGGTCACAATCAACCCCAGACCGCCCCGCGCGCGCCGCGCATAATAGGCGACCATCTCGTCGGTCGGGGTGCCATCGGCATCGGCCATCTGCCGGGTCAGCGGTGCCATGGCAATGCGGTTGCGCAAGGTGACCCGCCCCAGCGTCACGGGCGAAAAGAGCGTCGGATAGGCTTCGGTCATGATTGTTCCCTGTCCTTGTTCTGTGCCGGTTAAAGGCGTCCGTCCCAGACGCCCGACCGGACAAGTTCCGATATCTTGCTTCTGATAAGCCGCACGACCGCCTTGGTCACCGGCGCGGCGGCCCGGTGCGGCGCGTAGGCCAGGATCAGCTCGCGGCTGATCACCGGATCGACGATGCGCTGCGCCACAAGACGGCCCTCGCGCAGCTGTTGCTTGACCGCGGCCAGCGGCAGGATCGTGCGCAGCCCGCCCGTGCCCACAAGGCCGTAAATCGTGGGAAGCGTCTCGACTTCCATCGCGACGTTCAGAGTGACCTGAGCCCGGGCCGCAGCATCCTCGGCCAGAAGACGAAGCCCGTGCGGCGCGCCCGGCAGAACCAGTTCTTCAGCCGAAAGCTCAGCCATCGTCACGCTGTCGGGCTGCCCGATGCGCGGCGCATCGGCGGCCGAGATCAGGAACATGTCTTCGAAAAGCAGGTGTTCGGCATCAAGCAGGGAACTGGCCTTCATCTTGTAGACGACGGC
>JALQTL010000235.1 GCA_023260935.1 Paracoccaceae bacterium | reverse complement strand
ATGGCGAAACTGGGGGCCTGACGGGCCCCCTTGCCTTTTCCCGTGGGGCGTGAAACAGGGACCCGTCAAACGAACCCTCCCAAGGAGATGCCCCATGGAGATTCGCGAGGCGCTTACCTTTGATGATGTCCTTCTGGTTCCGGCCGCGTCCAGCGTGCTGCCGTCAGATGCCGATACATCCACCTATGTCACCCGGTCGATCCGGATGAACATCCCGCTTCTGTCCAGCGCAATGGATACGGTGACCGAGGCGCGCATGGCCATTGCCATGGCGCAGGCGGGGGGGATCGGCGTGATCCACCGCAACCTCAACACCGAGGAACAGGCGCGCGAGGTGCGCCGCGTCAAGCGCTTTGAAAGCGGCGTGGTCTATGCGCCGATCACCCTTCAGGCCCACCAGACCCTTGCCGATGCGAAAGTGCTGATGGACCGCTACAACATCACCGGCTTTCCGGTAGTGGATGATGCGGGGCGCGTGGTCGGCATCGTGACAAACCGCGACATGCGCTTTGCCAGCGATGACAAGACCCCCGTAAGCGTGATGATGACGACCGATAACCTTGCCATCCTGCGCGAACCGGTGGACCGAGATCAGGCCATCAGCCTGATGAAGGCCCGGCGCATCGAAAAGCTGCTGGTGACGGATGGGGCGGGCAAGCTGACGGGCCTTCTGACGCTGAAGGATACCGAAAAATCGGTGCTTAATCCCAATGCCTGCAAGGATGAGATGGGGCGCCTTCGGGTCGCCGCTGCCTCGACCGTGGGCGATGCGGGCTTCGAGCGCAGCGCCGCACTGATCGATGCCGGCGTGGACATGGTGGTGATCGATACCGCCCATGGCCACAGCGAAGGCGTGGCCCGGGCGGTGGAGCGGATCAAGAAGCTGTCGAACACCGTGCAGGTGGTGGCCGGCAACGTGGCCACGGCAGAAGCGACCCGCGCCCTGATCGGCGCAGGCGCGGATGCGGTCAAGGTGGGCATCGGCCCGGGGTCGATCTGTACCACCCGTATCGTGGCGGGCGTGGGCGTGCCGCAGCTTACCGCGATCATGGATGCGGCGGGTGCTGCGGGCGAAACCCCTGTCATCGCCGATGGCGGCATCAAGTATTCGGGCGACTTCGCCAAGGCCATTGCCGCGGGGGCCTCTTGCGCCATGGTCGGCAGTGCCATTGCGGGCACAGACGAATCCCCCGGCGAGGTGATCCTGTGGCAGGGCCGCAGCTTCAAGGCTTACCGCGGGATGGGCAGCCTTGGCGCCATGGCGCGCGGGTCAGCCGACCGTTATTTCCAGAAGGACGCGGCAAGCGACAAGCTGGTGCCCGAAGGAATCGAGGGGCAGGTGCCCTACAAAGGGTCTGCTGCCGCGGTCATTCACCAGATGGTCGGGGGCCTGCGTGCGGCCATGGGCTATACCGGGAACCGCACCGTGGCCGAGATGCGCCGTCAGTGCCGGTTCGTCCGCATCACCGGGGCGGGCTTGAAGGAAAGCCATGTCCATGACGTGCAGATCACCCGCGAAAGCCCGAACTACCGCGCGGGCTGAGCCATGATTGGCTGCGCTGACCGGGGGCGCAAGGGCCTGCATGCAAGGGATGGCCAATGACCCCCGCCGCCCGGATTGCCGCCGCGATTCCGCTGCTGGACCAGATCCTTGCCGGTGCGCCGGCAGAAAAAGTGCTGACAGGCTGGGGCCGGGCCAACCGCTTTGCGGGGTCGGGCGACAGGGCTGCGCTGCGGGATCTGGTCTATCTGTCCTTGCGCCGCCGGCGCAGCCTTGCGGCGCTTGGCGGGGCCGATACGGGCCGTGGCCTGATGCTGGGCGCCCTGCGCGAAGCGGGCGAAGACCCGGCGGTCATGTTCACCGGGCAGGGCCATGCGCCGCCCCCCCTTGGCCCCGCCGATACCGGCCGCGCCCCCAATGCGGCCGAAGCGCTGGATCTGCCTGACTGGCTGATCCCCGCCTTTCGCCAGTCTCTTGGGGACGAGGCCGAGGCGGTGGCCCGAAGTCTGCGCGACCGCGCGCCGGTATTCCTGCGCGTCAACCTGCTGAAGGCCACGCCCGAAAGCGCGATTGCGGCACTGGCCCGGGACGGCATCACCGCAAG
>JALQTL010000228.1 GCA_023260935.1 Paracoccaceae bacterium | reverse complement strand
TGTATTTCGCAGCTTCATCCCGACTGGCCCAGATCAGCGTTTCATGCGCGTTGGTCAGCCGCTTGCCCTTGAAGTTCGGCATCGGGTTCGACTTGCGCCAGCCCACATCGTGCAGCAGCCAGAAACCGGCATCCTGCATCGCGGCGCCGACGCGGAAGATGTTGTGATAGCTGCCGATCACCCAGATCGCGCCATGGGGTTTCAGCAACCGGCGCGCGGCCGTCAGCCAGGCGCGGGTGAAGCTGTCATAGCTGGCAAAGCTGGCAAACTGGTCCCAGTGGTCATCCACCGCATCCACACGGGAATTGTCTGGCCGGTGCAACTCGCCCTTCAGTTGCAGGTTGTAGGGTGGATCGGCGAAGATCAGATCGACGGAGCCTTCGGGAAGGCTGTTCATCAGGTCGATACAATCGCCCGCAAGAATCTGGTTCAGCGGAAGGGCGGGCGGCGTTGCCACAGCCTTCGCCAGGTCACGTTTCGTCATTCTCTGCCTCTGTCCCCGGCGTCATTTTCCGCGCCGATATTGGGGATAAACATGATTCAGAGCTGATTCGGCGTCAAATTCTTTTTGAATCAAGGGTTTACGGATTTCTCTTGATACAAGATATTGTGGACAGGGCGGAACGAACGTCTATGAACGGGGGTAGCCCCAAGATTTAGAAGCGCCGTCAGATGCGCTTTTGTCGGGTATCCGGCGTTCACCTCCCACCCGTAGCCAGGGTATTGTTGCGCCAAATCCACCATCATCCGGTCGCGTGTGACTTTTGCGCAAATCGAGGCCGCCGCGATCGACAGTGATTTGGCATCCCCCTTCACAACGGCTTCGGCCGAAAGGGTCAGCCCCCGTGGCAGCAGATTGCCGTCCACCAGCACATGGTCCGCGCCCGGCAGGCCGGCAATTGCGCGCTCCATTGCAAGGTGGCTGGCCCGCAAGATGTTCAGGCTGTCGATCTCGGCCACCGAGGCATGGGCGATGCTGACCTGTGCCACCTTCATCAGCACATCGAAAAGCCGGTCGCGCCGCGCGGCACTCAGCGCCTTTGAATCCGCCAGCCCTTCCGGAATGTTTGCCGGGTCCAGCCGGACGGCGGCGGCCGTGACCGGGCCCGCCAACGGGCCACGCCCCACCTCATCCACCCCGACAACGAAGAGCGCCCCCCGGGCAAGAGCGGCGGTTTCGCGGGTGAAATCGGCCTTGGGCTTTGTCATGCCCCTGCCTAACCCGGGGGAGCGGCAATAAAAAGGGGGCGGGAGCTGCTCACCCTCCCGCCCCCAGGGGCGGACCAGGCCGAAGGGGCAGCCCGGTCCGGGGGCGCCGGTGTCAATACCGGCGACCATAATCATCGCGGCGCCAGTCATCCCGGCGATCATCCCGGTGGCGGTCATCGTGCCAGCGGCCATCTGCCCGCCCGCCCACGCGGTATCCGGCATCGCGCAGGCAGTCTTCGCCATAAACACGGTCGATCCGGCCGAAGACGCGGGCGTCATTGGCGCATTGGCGCGGCAGCCGGGCATTGAAGCCTTCGCGGCGCAGGCAGCGTTCGGGGTAAACCGTCACATCGCGGCGCTTGCCCGAGATTTCGATGGCGCAAACAGCGGGAAGCCGCAGGGAGGGGCTGCGGACCGGATGCTGCGGCACGGGGGCGGGACGGGCGCGCCCCTTGTCGGCCGAGTTCAGGATCGCCCCGATGGCGATGGCGGCGACCACGGCCTTGGCCAGATTGTCGCTGCGGGTATCGGCCTGGGCCTGAACCGTGCCTGCCAGAAGCAGCGACAGGGCGGTGATGCCTGCGGTCAATGCCCCCAACATGCGGCGCAGCGGCTTGCTCTGCCGGCGCGGCAGCATTGCCGTTACCGGGGTGGTGCCCATCTGGCGGAGCGGGGGGCAGATCGGGAAATTGGCGGCGTCTTTCATCGGGGGCCTCCTGTGTGGCGGGCTGTCATCCTGATCGCCGCGAGGGACGCGACGGGCTTCATGCAACCACCGTCCGCCGGGCCGGCCAGGACAGGCAATATCACCCCCCTGCTAGGCGATAGCGCCCGCCAGAACCTGCCCTGTTATCGGATAACACCCCGCACGAGATGCCGGCGTTATTGAATATCCGGCGCGTCTGGCGCACATCTGTGACGGTTCGCCCCGTCTCCTGAAAGGAGCATCAGATGATACGCACCCCCGTTCTTGCCGTGGCCATGTCGCTGGCTGTGCTTGCCGGTCCGGCTTCGGCGGAATGCTACGCAGATTACAAGGCCAAGCAGGACAACCCCTTGCGCCTGCACTATGGCGTGGCGCAGGTAAGCGACGGCAAGTGTTCCCGCGGCGGCGCCGAAGGGGAATTGCGCCCCCGTCTTTCGGCAGCCGGCTGGACGCTGCTGAACGTTCTGTCCACCTTCGGGCCCGAGGGCCTTGGCGAAAGGCAAGCAAGTGCAGGAGAATTCTTCCTCCGTTTCTGACAGTCTGAAGGCGGGCAACCGCGTTGTCGGCTTTGGCATTGCGGCGATCGTGCTGATCCTGTTCGGGGCGGCGCTGTTTCTGTTCGTGAACCTGCCTGATGCCAATGCCTTCAACGCCCGGGTGGAACAGCTGTTCGTGGATAACGACAACCTGACCGCCGGGGCTGAGATCAA
The DNA here is from genome assembly GCA_023260935.1 of Paracoccaceae bacterium. Taxonomy (GTDB): domain Bacteria; phylum Pseudomonadota; class Alphaproteobacteria; order Rhodobacterales; family Rhodobacteraceae; genus Pseudotabrizicola. Next base: position 1,541 of record JALQTL010000228.1, on the reverse strand, counting down.
GCTGCTGGAGATTCTGGCGCAATCGGGCACGTCCTTTGCGCAGGTGCTGCAAAGCTATCGCATGGTGATCTTCGTGCTCTTGGTGTTTTCCACCGCGCTGCTGATTGCGGCACTGGTCTTTCTGGTGATGATCATTGCGCTGAACCGGCGGATTTCGGCGATCCAGCGGTCTGGCATTCAGGTGGCCAGCCTGATGATCAGCCGCGAGGGCCGGGCCGTCTATATCAACGATCTGGAATTCCAGTTGACCGAGGCCGCGCTGGAAACGCTTTCCGTGCTGGCCGAGGCGCGGATGGATGACGAGGTGCTGACAGGTGCCCAGATCGAAGCGGTGATTTCGGGCCGGAACGAGGCGGATTGCGACGAAGCCGCCGGCGCCACGCGGGTAAAGCGGCTGCGCGATACGCTGGGCAACCAGCTTGTCAGCGAACTTCTGGTCAAGACCATTGCGCGCCGTGGCTATGTTCTGGCCGTGGGCAAGGATGTGATCCGCATGGTCTGACCGTCATCGGCCCGTCACATGCCTTGCATAGTGACAGGGCTTGCATAGGGGGGAGGGGGGTCTTACATAGCGCCGCTCTTGTCCTTCTGCGGCCCTGAGGGGGGATATGTGATGATCCAGACACCCTATTACCTGATCGACCGCGCCAAACTGGCGCGCAACATGGCGATCATGGATGACTTGCGGCGCACGTCAGGGGCCAAGACCCTGCTGGCGTTGAAGTGCTTTGCCACCTGGCCGGTGTTTGACCAGATGAAGGCGCATATGGATGGCACCACATCCTCCAGCCTCTATGAGCTGAAGCTTGGCCGGGAACGGTTTGGCAAGGAAACCCACGCCTATTCGGTGGCCTGGTCGGACCACGAGATTGCCGAGGCTGTCGGCTATGCCGACAAGATCATCTTCAACTCCATCGGCCAGCTTGAACGGTTCGACAACCAGTCCGCCGGCATTGCCCGTGGCCTGCGCCTGAACCCGCGGTTTTCGACCAGCGGCTTTGATCTGGCCGATCCCGCCCGCCCGTTCAGCCGTCTGGGCGAATGGGATGCCGCGCGGATCGAAAAGGTCATGGACCGGATTTCCGGCTTCATGATCCATTACAACTGCGAGAATGCCGATTTCTCCCTGTTCGACCAGCAACTGAGCCGGATCGAGGACGAATTCGCCCCGCTGCTGTCGCGTCTGAAATGGGTCAGCCTTGGCGGCGGCATCCATTTCACCGGGGCCGGCTATCCGGTGGAAAAGCTGGCTGCGCGGCTGAAGGCGTTTTCGCAGCGCTTCGGTGTGCAGGTCTATCTGGAACCTGGCGAGGCCGCGATCACCAACTGCGCCTCGCTGGAGGTGACGGTGCTGGACGTGCTGAACAACGGCAAGGATCTGGCCGTGGTCGACGCCTCGGTCGAGGCGCATATGCTGGACCTGCTCATCTATCGCCAATCCGGCAAGATGGAGACAGAAGGCGAATATCCGTTCATGATTTGCGGCAAGTCCTGTCTGGCAGGCGATATTTTCGGCGAGTTCAGCACCGATTTCCGCTACA
>JALQTL010000147.1 GCA_023260935.1 Paracoccaceae bacterium | reverse complement strand
TTGCTGTCATGAGGGCCGAACACCACCGGGGTATCAGGCGGCAGCCCGGTGGCCTGTGTCACCCGGGGCAGGATCGTGCCAGCGATATCAGACGGGCGCACCCGCGGCGCGATCAGCCCGAACCGGCCTTTCGCCGCATGGCCCAGCCAGATGCTTTCCGCCGCCGTCAGGTCATCGGACGGCACGGTTTCCTGATGAACGGCCATGACCCCTGCCCTTGCGGCCGAATCCGCACTGGCCAGATGCCCCCCTTGCCCGTCGATCCGGATCGTATACGCTTCGGGCTGATAGATACCGGTCAGCACCTTCGCTATGGTCGATTCACCGGCACCATGATCGCCGATAAAGGCCGTCACCTGACCGGGGGAGCGTACCACCGGGCCGGACCAGATCAGCAGATCGACTTGTCATAGATGAACGGGGTCGGACATCGCAGCCTCGCCATGCGTATCCAGCGTTGCGGCCCCCATGCGCCCCATCCAAACCTGAGCACCCTCACCGGTGGCCACGACCGAATCCCACAAAATCACGGTGATCCCGCGGTCCATCGCCCTTTTCAGTGCCAAGCCGATGCCAAGGGCCCTTACCACCAGCCCGATACGATCTTGTCTTCCGGATGCGCACCCGCCGCCGCGGCCAGTGCCTTCTTCCAGATGCCCATATCATCCCAACGATGAGCCTATGATCCGCGTCATTCCGCTTGCACGGCGTCCTTTCCATCAGCTGCGCGCGTCTGCGCCACGATCAGCCTGATCTCAGCCGCCTCCAGCATCCGGGCATCGCGGTCGGTAATGCCATCGTCGGTGATGACGGTGTGGATGCGCGACAGCGGGCACAAAAGCAGGCTGGACCGCGCCGCGAACTTGGAACTGTCGGCCAGCACAACCAGCTCTTCCGCCTGCCCGATCAGCTTCTGCTCCGCCTGCACAAGCAGCGGGTCGCCTTCCATCAACCCCAGAGGACCAAGCCCCCGGCACCCCATGAACATCCGACGGGCATAGAAGTGCCGGCTGCCATCTTCATCAAAGGGCGACAGGATGATGTTCTGTTCACGGTAGATGGCGCCCGCCGGCAAAAGCACGGTATTCTTCGAATGCTTCAGCAGATGGTCAGCAATGGGAAAGCTGTTGGTGAACACCTGCAACCGCTTTGCCGTCAGCGGATGCACCATTTGAAAGGTCGTCGTGCCCCCGTTGATGATGATCGGCTCACCATCCCCGCACAGATCAACGGCCGCCCGCGCAATCGCGCGCTTTTCGGCCAGCCTGATGCCTTCGTTCACCGCAAAGGGCCGCGCGTTGATGCCAACGAACTGAAGGGGGGCGATCGCCTCGGCCCCGCCCCGCACCCGGCGCAGCTTTTTCTGGACATGCAGGGTGGCGATGTCACGGCGGATCGTTGCCTCGGACACCCCGGTCAGCGTGACCAGATCCGATACGGTAACAACGGGCCGCCCTTCGACCGCAGACAGAATAAGCCGGTGTCTTTCGCTTTCGTGCATGTCGCCCTTCCTGCCTGGCAGGCTCACATCCAGATCAATCAATGTCAATCATCTTCAATCCTTTTTATCATGATTCAGCCCAAATATTGATTGAACTTGATTGCTATTGATTGACTCATCCCTGGAAACCGGCAGATTTGCTCCGAAGGAACGGGAGGGCATGATGGCAGACGCGCCGGGCAACCGATTGCAAAATCTGTGGGATGACACTCGCGCCGCCAACATGACAGAGCCTGAAAAGCTGGTCTATCGGTCTAACCTGCTGGGGTCTGACAAGCGGATCACCAATTACGGTGGCGGCAACACCTCGGCCAAGGTGGTGGAAAAAGACCCGCTGACCGGCCAGATGGTCGAGGTGCTGTGGGTCAAGGGATCGGGCGGCGATGTCGGTTCGATCAGGATCGACGGCTTCGCAACGCTGTATATGGAAAAGCTGCGCGCCCTGAGGAACGTCTATCGCGGCCCGGCCCATGAGGACGAAATGGTGGGCTACCTGCCCCATTGCACCTTCAACCTGAACCCGCGCGCGGCCAGCATCGATACGCCCTTGCATGTCTATGTGCCGAAAAAACACGTCGATCACATGCACCCCGATGCGATCATCGCGATTGCCGCGGCCAGCAATTCGCGCGAGCTGACAAAGCAGATCTTCGGGGATGAAATCGGCTGGCTGCCCTGGAAACGCCCCGGGTTTGAACTGGGCCTGTGGTTGGGAAAGTTCTGCGCGGAAAATCCCGATGCAAAGGGTGTGGTTCTGGAAAGCCACGGGCTTTTCACCTGGGACGATGATGCAAAGGCCTGCTACGGCCTGACCGTGCGCGTCATCCAGACGGCAATGGACTGGTTTGCAAGGGAAACCGCCGGCAAGCCGGCATTCGGCGGCGCGGTCTGCACCCCCTTGCCCCCGGCCGAACGGCGGGCCGTTGCGGCGCACCTGATGCCGGCGATCCGCGGCATGATCTCGGCCGATCATCGCATGGTCGGGCATTTTGACGATTCCGCCGCTGTGCTGGAATTCGTCACTTCCGCCAAACTGCGGCCGCTGGCGGCCCTTGGCACCTCTTGCCCCGATCATTTCCTGCGCACGAAAATCTGTCCTCTGGTGGTGGGCTTCGATCCCGCCAACCCCGACCCGGACGCGACGCTGGCCGCCCTGGCGGCCGAAATTGCCGCCTACCGGGATGGCTACCGCGCCTATTACAACCGCTGCAAACACCCTGACAGCCCGCCCCTGCGTGACCCCAATGCCGTGGTCTATCTTGTGCCGGGGGTGGGGATGATCACCTTTGCCAAAGACAAGGCAACTGCGCGCATTTCGGGCGAATTCTATGTGAACGCGATCAACGTGATGCGGGCGGCCGATACGGTCAGCACCTATTGCGGGCTGCCGGAACAGGAAGCCTTCGACATCGAATACTGGCTGCTGGAAGAAGCAAAGCTGCAACGATTGCCAAAGCCCAAGGCGCTTGCCGGGCGGGTGGCGCTGGTCACAGGCGGCGCCGGGGGCATCGGGTCGGCAACAGCCGAACGCATGCTGCAAGAGGGGGCCTGCGTGATGCTGGCCGATATCGACGCGGCCGCCCTTGACGCAACAGTGCAGAGCCTTTCCGCACGCCATGGCACGGATGTGCTGCGCAGCGTGGTGATGGATGTGACCGACGAGGGTGCCGTCGCCGCCGCCTTTGCGCAGACGGCGGTGGAATTCGGCGGGATCGACATCCTGGTTTCCAACGCGGGCATCGCCTCTTCCGCACCGGTAGAGCAGACAAGCCTTGCCCTATGGAACCGCAACATGGATATCCTCTCCACCGGCTATTTCCTTGTCAGCCGCGAGGCGTTCCGCGCCATGCGGAAGCAAGGCATCGGCGGGGCGGTGGTCTTTGTCGCCTCGAAGAACGGTTTGGCGGCAAGCCCGAACGCCAGCGCCTATTGCACCGCCAAGGCGGCCGAGATCCATCTGGCCCGCTGTCTTGCACTGGAAGGGGCAGACGCCGGCATCAGGGTGAATGTGGTCAATCCCGATGCCGTGCTGAGGGGGTCGAAGATCTGGTCGGGCGAGTGGCTGGACCAACGCGCCAGCACTTATGGCACCGACAAGAAGGGGCTGGAGGAAATGTATCGCGAACGGTCGATGCTGAAGCGGTCGGTCCTGCCGGAAGACGTTGCCGAGGGGGTCTATTCCTTCGCCTCGGACCTTTCGGCCAAATCCACGGGCAATATCCTGAACGTGGATGCGGGAAATGTGCAGGCCTTCACGAGGTAATCTGCAAATCGACCAAAGCCGGATCGAGGCGCAGAACGCCGCCAGCACAAGGGCCCTTGGCCTTTTCCGACAAGGTCAGCTCTGTCAGCCACAGTGATCCGGTCGCGGGGCAGCGGGCTGTAGATGATAATCTTGAGTGTATCCGGATCGGGCCGGCGATCGGGTCCAATACCCTGACCGACTGGGAGGGTGACGGCCGAAGGGCCAAGGGTTTCCGGCACGGGCGGCGGCATCGTCTGACCCAGCCGCAAGACCCGGTCAGCGGCGGCGCTTGTTGCCGCCCCTTTGGCCCGCCCGCCCCGCCGTGGATCGGCCGGCCATCTTCTGCGCTTCTTCCACCGCTTCCTCGATCACCGATTGCCGGGCCAGCGGATCATCGGCCACGGTCAGCTCCACCGCCTCCAGCCGCTTCACCTCATCGCGCAGGCGGGCGGCCTCCTCGAACTCCAGATTCTCGGCGGCCTTGCGCATCTGGCTGCGCAGAGCATCCAGATGGGCCTGAAGGTTCTGCCCGACATTGGCCTTTTCCACCTTGGCGGTGACACGGGCCATATCGGTATCGCCCTGCCACAGGCCGGCCAAGACATCCTCGACGTTCTTCTTCACCGTCTGCGGCGTGATGCCATGCGCCTCGTTATAGGCGATCTGCTTGGCCCGGCGGCGATTGGTCTCGGCCAGGGCGCGTTCCATGCTGCCCGTGATCCGATCAGCATACATGATCACCCGCCCTTCCGCATTGCGTGCCGCGCGCCCGATCGTCTGGATGAGGCTGGTTTCAGACCGCAGAAAACCCTCCTTGTCGGCATCCAGAATGGCCACAAGCCCGCATTCCGGAATGTCCAGACCTTCGCGCAGAAGGTTGATCCCGACCAGCACATCAAACGCCCCAAGCCGCAAATCCCGCAGGATTTCAATGCGTTCGATCGTATCGATGTCAGAGTGCATATAGCGGATGCGAATGCCCTGTTCGTGGAAATATTCGGTCAGGTCTTCGGCCATGCGCTTGGTCAGCGTGGTAACCAGAACCCGCAGCCCCTGCGCCGCGACCCGCCGAATTTCATCCAGCAGATCATCCACCTGCATCTCGACCGGGCGGATTTCCACCACCGGGTCCAAAAGGCCGGTGGGGCGGATCACCTGCTCGGCAAAGACACCGCCCGCCTGCTCCATCTCCCACGCCGCCGGGGTGGCGCTGACAAACACAGATTGCGGGCGCATCGCATCCCATTCCTCGAACTTCAGCGGGCGGTTGTCCATGCAGCTTGGCAGCCGGACCCCGTGTTCGGCCAAAGTGACCTTGC
>JALQTL010000129.1 GCA_023260935.1 Paracoccaceae bacterium | reverse complement strand
CGAGATCGAGATCCTTGGCGAACGCCGCCCTGCCCGGGTGCACCTGGCCCCGCTGTGGGACGATGGCGGGCGCAAGCGCGCCTGATCGCATTCATCTGTGCATAAATCCTCGGGGGGGCAGACGGCCCCCCTTCTTCTTCTGCTGCGCGCCCCGGGGCCACTTCGATCCGGTGGGCCGAGGCGGCATCTGGCGCCGGGCCTTGGGGCTTCGATCCCTTCTTTCGGCACAAATCTGCGATCCCCCTTGCCGCCGTCGCCTGCGCAGGGCCAGACTGGGGAAAAACCGAAAGGGGCCCGGTTGAACGAAACCCTGCATATCCTGATCCTTGCCGCCGGCCGCGCCAGCCGCATGCGGGGTGCCGACAAACTGCTGGAACCCGTCGCGGGCCAGCCGCTTTTGCGGCGGCAAGTGCGGCTGGCGCTGGCAACCGGCCTGCCCACCCATCTGGTGCTGCCCCCCGACCGCCCGCTGCGCCATGCCGCAATCGCGGGCCTGCCCGTGGCCTGTGTCACCGCCGAGCGGGCCGCCGACGGCATGGCCGAAAGCCTGAAGGCCGGTCTTTCCGCCCTGCCGCCCGGGGCACCGGTGATGCTGTTTCTGGCCGATCTGCCCGAGATCGATGCCGAGGATCTGGCCGCCATGGCCGCAGCCCACAAGGCCCGGCCCGATGCCATTATCCGGGCCACATCGGCCGCCGGTCAGCCCGGGCATCCGGTGGTCTTTCCGGCATGGTTGCGCGGGGAATTGCTGGCGCTGGATGGGGACGAAGGTGCCCGCCGGGTGTTGCAACGCCATGCCAGCCAGACGCAATTCCTGCCCCTGCCCGGCAATCATGCCACCACCGATCTGGATACGCCGGAAGACTGGGCTGACTGGCGGCGCCGGAAAGCAGACACGCCCCCGCAATAGCGGATCAGGACGCCAGCAGAACACGCGCCTCATGCGCGCGCAAGGACGGCCGCGCCGCGGGATAGGCCAGATCGCCCCCCGCCAGTTCGGGAAAAAGCTCCAGCACCTCATCGCGCTGCGCGGCTTCCATCCCCTTGATGACCTGCTGGCCGGGCTGAAAGCTTTCGGTCCAGCAGCCATCGGCCAGAACAATCTCGTGCCGGTCGAACATCAGGTGGATATAGGTAACGCCCGCGGTCAGTTCCTGCGCCACCCCGGGCAGCGCGGTCAGGTGCAGGGCGGCCACCAGCACCTCGCCCATGCCGAACAGCATCTCGGGGCGGGGGCCTTCGATCAGCATGCGGTGCTGGGGGGATACCTGCATGTCGCGGCAGGGTATTCCGCTGCCAAGCGCATCGGCCGCGATGCGGATGGGGCGCAGATGCGGGCGCACGATCAGATCGCCAAGGCCAAGGCGCCGCTGGCCCACCCACCGCACCGGTTGCAGCCCGCTGTCGCGCGTCAGCACCAGATCACCCGGGCGCAGGCTTTCCACCGGGCGCGGCCCTTCGGGCGTGGCAATCAGCGTGCCGGGGGTAAAGCAGGGCACGACCCTTTCGATATCGGTGAAGGTCAGCGTGCCAATGACGTTTCCGCCGGCATCCAGAAACTCTACCGTGCCGTTTTCAGGGTTGCCGGGATCGAAGATGATGTTGGTCTGCGCCTTGCCAAAGGCCGTCAGGTCCAGCACGTCCTCATCCAGCCCAGACCCGCCGCCGGTGACGGTATCGCCGATGCCGCCAAAGATCGTATCCTGATCCGCCCCGCCATCCAGAAAATCGGGCCCTGCCCCGCCGAACAACTGGTCAGACCCGGCGCCCCCATAAAGGGCATCGGCACCATCGCCGCCATACAGCAGATCATTGCCCGCGTCGCCCGACAGCGTGTCATCATCTGCCCCGCCGTCCAGCACATCGGCGCCATCGCCGCCAAAGAGCGCATCCGCCCCGGCATCGCCCGAGATGAAATCATCATCCCCCTCGCCGCTAAGGACGTCGGCACCGTCACCGCCGAAGATCGTATCGTTGCCAGACCCGGTCCAGACGGTGTCATTGCCGGCCCCGGCATAGATCAGGTTGACCCCGGCAAGGTTTATCCCGGGGGCGTCATCGATGATGTCATTGCCATCACCGCCATAAACCGTGTCATCCCCTGCCCCGAAATTCAGGGTGTCATCGCCAAGGCCACCATAAAGCAGATCCGCCCCGTCACCGCCCGACAGGCTGTCATTCCCCGCCCCACCGTCCAGCTGATCGTTGCCCAGACCGCCCAGAAGCGTGTCATCGCCAAGGCCAGCGGTGACGGTATCATCCCCGTCCCCGGCATCGACGAAATCATCGTCGCTTGGCATGGCATCGAACTGGATGTCCGATACCTGCACAAGCTGGCCGCTGGTAAAGCCGTTGTCGTAATCGATCTCGATCCGGGCGACAGGGCCGGCGACGGTGACAAGGACAGATCCCTGCGCATCGGTCGAGGCATTGTTGCCTTCCGCAGCCGTCACGGTGCCGCCGGAAACGATATCGGCCCCGGCCGCGGTCAGCGTGACGGGGATCAGGTTGCCGTTGGCATCATAGGCGCGGATGGTAAGGATATCTTCCCATGCGCCATCCACCCGGTCCACATCGGCCAGACGAAAGCGCACATTCTCGACCTCATCGGCGAAGCCGGACCCGGGGTTCGAGGAGAAATCGATCGTTGTGGTCGAAGTCTGGTTGCCACCCGTTCCGTAAAGATAAAGGCTTGAGGTGGTGCTGAACGTCTCACCCGAAGCGACATAGATGGAACTGCTGGATTCGATGGAAAATTCGGTCGCTGCACCGTCATTGGTGAAGCCTACCGATACGGTGATGCCGCCGGTATCCTGCGTCACCCCGCCGGCGATGTTCGCCTCGTCCGGGCCGGCCAGCGACCAGTTGAAATCCAGCGGCGTGCTGGCGGGCAGCGTGGTGACGCCCGCATCGATCTGATCATTGCCGGCGCCGCCCAGAACCGTATCGTCGCCCGATCCGGCGCTGACCGTGTCATCGCCGGCGCCCGCGTCGATCAGATTGTCACCCGCGTTCCCGGTGATGGCATCGGCAAAGCCCGTGGCAATGACGTTTTCGATCTGGGAAAGGATATCTGTCCCGGCACTGGCGCCGCTGGCGCTGCCCGTGGCCAGGTTGACGGTAACGCCCGCGCCTTCGGCTGAATAATCAACCGTATCAATGCCTTCACCGCCAATGATCGTATCGGTTCCGGCGCCGCCGATCAGCAGATCATTGCCCGCCCCGCCGTTCAGCGAGTCATTTCCGGTACCCCCGTCCAGCGTATCATCCCCGTCCCCGCCAAACAGCCGGTCCGACCCGCCTTCGCCATAGATGATGTCATTCCCGGTTTCGCCCAGAAGGCTGTCATTGCCGGTACCGCCAAAGATCGTATCGTCCCCGGCCCCGGCGCGCACCGTATCGTTGCCGCCATTGGCATATACGTCATCAGCCGACGAGGTGCCGGTGATGTTGTTTCCGCCGTTTGAACCATTGAACGTCGCCATGCGGCCTAACCAGACGATACTTTTGTCAAGAATTTCATAAACACCGACAGAGGCGTCACTTTGGCGGATCGGGGCGGCACGGTGGCAAAGCCGTGTTTTGTTTCAGTCAGAGAAACAACTTTGGCATAAACTTCTGATTTTTAACGCACCCTATGCGTGCAGGGCACCCCCCGGATCAAAAGAAAGGGGCCCCGGAACCGGAACCCCTTTCCTGTGGGATCAGGCCCGTCGCCGGCCCCTGATCACGCTGCATAACCGTGTGATTTATCTGCCCAGAAGCAGCGCCTCGTGCTTCTTCAGGGTCTTGCGCGCGGCCTGATAGCCTTCCAGTCCGGGGCGCGAGGCCAGTTCGGGGAACAGTTCCAGCAGTTCAGCCCGCTGCGCATTGCCAAGGCCCTTCAGCGAATAGTCGCCCGGCTGGAAGCTTTCAGTCCAGGCGCCGTTCGACAGAACCACCTCGTGCTGGTCGAACATGAAGTGGATGTAGGTGGTGCCGACAGAGTCCACCTGGGTCGCCCCTTCGGCCCCGATCAGGTGCTTGGCGGCCACCAGAACCTCATGCTCGTCGAAGTAAAGCGCGGTGCGGTCATTGGCGACAAGCAGGCGGTGGTTGGGCGACAGGAGCAGATCCCGCTCGGGCAGGCCATTGCCAAGGCTGCCCGCCCTGATGCGGATCGGGCGCAGATGCGGGTTGGCGGCAAAATCATGCCAGCCCATATCCTTGGCGCCCATCCAGCGGATTTCCTGAAGCCCGTTGTCGCGGGTGACGACCTTGTCGCCCACACGCAGCTGTTCAACGGGAATTTCACCCTTGGGGGTGGCGATCAATGTTCCGGGTGTAAAGCACACGATTGTCTCGATGTTTTCAATATTGGTGAAAGTTGCAGTCCCGCTGACCCTGCCGTCAGCGGCAAGGAATTCTACCGTGCCATCAAAGCCGTTGCCGTCGCTGTCGGTGACCAGATCGACAACCCGCACGTTCGGCCCGCGCAGGATCAACGTATCCTGATCCGAAGATTCGCCATCGCCGCCGCCAAAGACCGTATCGCCGATACCAACCCCGGTGATCGTGTCTTCATCAAAGCCGCCAAAGGCCAGATCGCCCTGATCGTCAGGCCGCCCGTTGCTGCCCAGATCGATGAAATCACGGCCGAATTCGCCATAAAGACTGTCGGCGCCCGTGCCGGCGATCAGGGTATCGTTGCCAACCCCGCCCTCCAGCGTGTCATCGCCGCTGCCGCCGTCCAGGGTATCTTCGCCATCGGCGCCAATCAGCAGATCGTCGCCGTCATCCCCCGAAAGGCTGTCGCTGCCGATGCCGCCATCCAGCAGATCGTCGCCCGCGCCGCCAGCCAGCACATCATCGCCCGCATCGCCAAAGAGAGAGTCATTCCCACCATCGCCAAAGCCGGTATCGTTGCCGTCGCCACCGCCCACGATATCGTCATCGTTGCCGCCGAAGATCAGGTCATTGCCGTCGCCGCCATCCAGCGTGTCGTCATCGTCAAGGCCATAGATCGTATCGTCGCCATGGTTGCCGGTAATGAAATCGGCATCGTTAAGGGGGCGCAGATCGCCTTCGTCGTTGGGGATGTTGACAGGATCAGCGGCGGTGAAATCGCGCCCGCCGAAGATCAGGTCATTCCCCGCACCTGCATCGATACTGTCATTGCCCTCGTCACCGATGATCGTGTCAAACCCGGCATTGCCGTAAAGCGAGTCATTATCAAACCCGCCATCGATATAATCATTGCCATCGCGGCCGAAGACCCTGTCGGCATCATCGCCGGTGAAGATCGTATCGTTCCCGTCGCCGCCATAGACCGTATCCATGTCATTCGTCG
>JALQTL010000104.1 GCA_023260935.1 Paracoccaceae bacterium | reverse complement strand
GCGGCAACTATACGCTGGTGCGCAACGGCACCTGCATGAAGTGCAACACCTGCGGCGGCACCAGCGGGTGCAGCTAAGCCCCGAGGCTTTGCCCACGTGATCGCAAAATGGCCCCGGAAGGGGCCATTTTTCTTGTTAGAGCAAGGCATTGCGGGCCAGTCTTAAGGCAGGGGGATAACATCGACCTTGTGGTGCGTATCCTGCGGGCCAGAGGTGCGGATGGCGCCGCGCACCGGGGCGGCATCGGCATAATCGCGGCCCCACGCGACGGTCACATAATCCTCGCCCGCCCATTGGCCATTGGTGGGGTCGTATTCCACCCAGCCTTGATCGGCCCCGCACCAGGCGCTGACCCAGCCGTGCATGGCATCCACCCCGTCCAGACGCGGCTGACCCGGCGGCGGGGTCGTGCGCAGAAAGCCCGAGACATAGGCCGCCGGAATGCCAAGGCCGCGCAGCCCTGCGATCATCATCTGGGCAAAGTCCTGACAAACGCCGCGACGCGCGGCAAAGGCCACATCCGGGGGCGTGGTCACATCGGTGGCGGTGGGATCAAAGGTCATGTCGCGGTGCAGCGCCTCACCCACGGCGCGGACGGCTTCGCGTGCGGTTGGGCTTTCAGGCAAAGCAGCGCGGGCGTAATCGGCAATCGCGGCCGAAGCCCCGATCCGGGCCGATGGCGCGCAGAAATGCAAGGGGGATGCGGGGCCAAGCCCGCCCACGGCCCGTTGCGCGGCCAGCGCCGGCAGGGGGGGCGAAAGGTCGAACTCGGGCTCGGCAAGGCGTTCAGCCTCGGCCCGCAAATGAAAGGACAATTGCCCCACGGGCCGGTGCCAGGCCACCAGGGTTGTCGCATTGCCGAAGAAATCCACCCCTTCGCGCCGTTCATCGGGGCGCGGGCTGATGGTCAGGATGCGCTGCCTGACCCGCTGGCGTGAGCTGTCCGACGGCAAGAGCCGCAGGATATTGCGCACATGATCTGAGGCGGCGGGATAGTGGTATTCGACCGTGAGGCGGATGTCATAGCGCATGGGCCTACCGGAAGAACTGCGATTGCAACAGATCGAAAACCCCGCCCAGACGGGCGCGCAGATCGACCAGCGCATCCGGGTCAAGCGCGCCGGGCAGGGCGACCTGAAGGTCGGTTTCCAGCGTCAGCAGCCTGCGGTCCAGATCTGAAAGCCCGGCCCCGCCATTTCCCGCCCCATCGCGCCGGGGCAGGCGGGCCAGATGGTCGCGCATTTCGGTGATCTGATACAGCACCGCGCGCGGGTTCTGGCCATCCTGCACCAGCAGGTCCAGCACCGTTTCGCGTGACGGGCCAAAGCGGTATCGGCGCTGATGCGTCATCACGCTGTCGCCCAGTTCGATCGCGATTTCCAGCGCCCCGGGCACAGCATCGGGCGCGGCAAAGGCCTGCACCAGCCTCAGCGTGTTGTCGGCGCGTTCCTGCGCCCGGCCCATCGACAGGAAATGCCAGCCGGCGAAGTGATACATGTTGTCATGCACAAGGCCCGTAAAGCCGGAAATCTTGCGCAAAAGGACCGACATCGCCTGCGCAGCATCGTCCCCCGGCGTGACCTTTTGCGAAAGCGTTTCAACGGATTTGGCCAGATCGGCCAGTGCTGTCCAGCCATCGGGGGAAAAGCGGTCGCGCACCTGCGCCGCCGCCGACCGGGCCGCCTCGATCAGGCTGGCAAGCGTGTCAGGGATCGGCTTGTCGGGCGCAAGGCCAAGGCCGGCCATATGCCCATGAAGCGCCATCAGCCGCGGCTCTGCCGGATCGCCGGTTTCGGCCAGCCGCAAATGCCAGGCCCTGAGCAGCCGGATCGCCCCTTCGGCCCGTTCCACATAGCGGCCCAGCCAGTAAAGGTTATCCGCCGCCCGCGCGGGCAGGATACCGGGAGGCGCGCGTTCGAAAGCGTTCCGCGACACCAGCGTATCGGCCGGTACCGGGCCCTTGGCAATCACCCAGACATCGGCCACCGAACCGCCCGCCTGCATGGCGAGGGCCGAGGCATGATCGGATTTTCCGATGCGCGCATATCCCCCGGGCATGAATGTCCAGCCCTCGGCGGTGCGTGCGGCAAAGACGCGGATCGTCATCGGCCGTGGCACCAGCCGGCCATCGGCCCAGACCGGGGTGGTGGAAAGCGTCACGGCCTCTTGCCCGACCAGCGCCCCGGCCTGCCGGGCCAGCCAATCCTCCAGCGCGCCGCCTGTCTGGCCGCGCAGCGCATCCCCCGCCGCGGCATCGGCATCGACAGCAAAGGGCAGGGCCGTTTCCAGCGCGCCACCGATCATCATCCGTGCCGCATGTTCGGCCACATAGGCGCGTTCCTTCGGCTGGCCGCACCACCATGTCGCGATATTGGGCATCTTCAGCGCCTCGCCCAGCAGGGTTTCGGCGATGCGCGGATAAAAGGCCATGAAGGCCCGGGTTTCCAGCACCCCCGATCCGGGCGCGTTGATCAGCGTGAGGCTGCCCTGCCGCAGCGCCCCGATAAGCCCGGGCGTGCCGATCTGCGATGTGTCATTCAGTTCCAGCGGATCGCAGAATTCGCCATCGATCCGGCGCCACAACAGGCCAAGGGGTTCCAGCCCGCGCACGGTGCGCACCATGGCCTGACCGTTTTCTACGATCAGATCATCGCCTTCCAAGAGCGTCAGGCCCAGATAGCGGGCGATATAGGTATGTTCGAAATAGGTATCGTTGTTCGGCCCCGGTGTCAGGATCGCCATGCGCCGACCGCTTCCCGAAAGATCGGTCATCGCAGTCTGGAAGGCACGGAAGAACCCTGCCAGCCGGCGCACATTGGCGCGGGGGAAGGGGTCTGAGAAGATGCGCGTGGTGGCCATCCGGTTCTCAAGCGCAAAACCCGCCCCCGAAGGGGCCTGCGCACGGTCGCCCAGCACGAAGAACGACCCGTCGGGCGACCGTCCGATCTCGAAGGCAAGATGGTGCAGCCAATGGCCCGACCGGGGCTGCACCCCAACCATCGGGCGCAGCCATTGCGGGTTTTCGGCCACCAGTTCGGCTGGCAGGTGGCCATCTTCCACCAGTCGCGCGGGGCCATAAAGATCGGCCACCACGGCTTCCAGAAGTTCGGCGCGCTGCCGCAGCCCGGCGCAGATTTCCTGCCATTCGGCATCGTCGATCATCACCGGCACCGGCGAAAGCGGCCAGTCGCGGTCTTGGGTCGGCCCCCCGGAATAAAGCCGGAAATAGACGCCCGCATCGCGCAGATACTGCGCCCCCCGCGCCAGCCGGCGCGACACCTCTTCCCCCGTCAGCGCCGAAAGCTGCCGGATGAAGGGCGCCCAGACCGGCCGCATCTGCCCCGTGGGATCCAGCAATTCATCCGCCACGCCGGGGATGGGCGCGTAATCGGCCAGAAGGCCCGGTCGGGGCGGATGGGGGGCGGCGCGCGTCATCCGACGCTTATACCCATGGCGCGCGGCGCAGGTCGAGGGTCATCGGAAATTCCGGATGCGGGGTTTCGGCGGCCGGTTCAAAGGCGCCGGGACTGTGGCCATGGGCCTCGAAACGCGCCAGCCTGCGCGCCTCGGCCTCATAACCGTTGACCGGGAAGGTATCATGGTTGCGCCCGCCGGGATGGGCGACATGATAGACACAGCCACCGATGGAGCGGCCTGTCCAGCCATCGAAGATGTCAAAGGTCAGTGGCGCGTTCACCGGCAGAACCGGATGCAGCGCCGCCGCCGGTTGCCAGGCCTTGAACCTTACGCCCCCCACGCTTTCGCCGCTGGTTCCGGTTTGCGCCAACGGGACGGGGCGGCGGTTGCACAGGATACGGTAGCGGTCCTGGTGCAGTGATGTCATGCGCACCTGAAGCCGTTCGGTAGAGCTGTCGGTATAGCGCACGGTGCCGCCGATGGCACCGGTTTCGCCCAGCACATGCCAGGGTTCCAATGCCTGCCGCAGTTCCAGATGCACGCCCTCTACCGTCACCTCTCCGCAGAAGGGGAAGCGGAATTCGGCCTGTGCCTGATACCAGACCGGGTCCATTGCAAAGCCATGGGCGCGCAGGTCTTCCAGCACGGAAAGGAAATCGGCCCAGATGAAATGCGGCAGCATGAAACGATCATGCAGCACCGTGCCCCAGCGGACCGGCGCGCCGCGAAGCGGGTCCATCGCGCAGCGCGCCACCAGCGCGCGGATCAGAAGTTGCTGGGCAAGGTTCATGCGCGGATGCGGCGGCATTTCGAAACCGCGGAATTCGACCAGCCCCAGCCGGCCCGTGGGGCCATCGGGTGAATAAAGCTTGTCGATGCAGATCTCGGCCCGGTGGGTATTGCCGGTCACGTCGATCAGGATGTTGCGCAAGAGCCTGTCAATCAGCCAGGGCGGCGGCAGCGGCCCACCCGCCACCGGATCGCCGATCTGGGACAGCGCGATTTCCAGCTCGTACAGACTGTCATGGCGTGCCTCGTCGATGCGCGGCGCCTGACTGGTGGGGCCGATGAAAAGGCCCGAGAAAAGATAGGAAAGCGACGGGTGGCGTTGCCACATCAGGATCAGCGATTTCAACAGATCCGGCCGCCGCAGGAAGGGGCTGTCGTCCATCGTCGCGCCGCCGACGACCACATGGTTGCCCCCGCCGGTGCCGGTATGGCGCCCGTCGATCATGAACTTGTCGGCACCCAGACGGCAGGCGCGGGCCTCTTCATAGATTGCCTCGGTGGTGGCCACGCATTCGCCCCAGTCATGGGCGGGGTGGATGTTCACCTCGATCACGCCCGGGTCGGGGGCGACGCGGATCACGTTCAGGCGCGGATCGTGCGGCGGGGCATAGCCTTCGATATGGATCGGCAGGTTCAGCGCCTCGGCCGTGATTTCGGCGGTGGCCAGCAGATCAAGGTAGTCTTCCAGCGTCTCGCAGGGCGGCATGAACAGGCAAAGCCGGCCGTCGCGCGGCTCGATCGCCATGGCGGTGCGCACCTGCCCCTGTCCGGGGTCCACCCCGGTTTGCGCCATCATGGTCTGGCGACCGGGGGCATTGGCGCGGGGCTCAGCCGCCTTGGTCTGGCCTGTCTGGACATGGCCGGCCGACGTTTGGGGCGTCATCGCCGCGATTTCGGCCTGTTCCGCGGCCAGCCGGTCCAGTTCGGCCTGCACCTCGGCCAACGCGCGGCGCGGCACGCGGGCGTGGAAATCGGGCAGAGGGCCAAGCGGAACCGAGGTGTCGGCAGGATAGCTGTAGGGGTATTGCGCAGGCGGAATATGCGGCAGCGCCCCCAGCGGCAAGCGAAAGCCCACCGGGCTGTCGCCGGGGATCAGGAACAGATGCCCGCGCCGGGGCTTCCACATCTCTGACCGCCAGCGCGGGGCCGATGCTGCCGCCTGCCAGCGCTGAATGGGCAGCACGAAACCCGAAGGCTCGGTCAGCCCGCGCGAAAAGACGCGCGCAAAGCGCGATCGTTCCTCGGGGTCTTTCAGGCGCGCGTTTTCCGGGCTGACGTTCGGCGGCAGGTTCGCCTCTTTCAGGATCCATTCCGCCGGGTCTTCATAGGCCGGCTGCGCGTGATCGGGCGAGATGCCAAGATTGCTGGCAAAGGTCGCCATGAAGGCCTGCGCCTCGGCCGGGCCAACACGGTAATCCTGCGCCTCGCGCGCCACCAGATCGGGGTTTTTCCAGACCGGATGGCCATCGCGCCTCCAGTAAAGCGAAAAGGTCCAGCGCGGCAGGCTTTCCCCGGGATACCACTTGCCCTGCCCATAGTGCAAAAAGCCCCCCGGCGCGAAACGCTGGCGCAGCCGACGGATCAGCCTGTCGGCCAGATCGCGCTTTTGCGGGCCGACGGCATCGGTATTCCATTCCGCGCTTTGGAAATCATCGACCGAAACAAAGGTCGGCTCTCCGCCCATGGTCAGCCGCAGATCCTGTTCGGCCAGCACCTTGTCGACCGCATGGCCGGTTTCGTTCAGCGCGGCCCACGCGGCATCGCTGAAGGGACGCGTGATGCGGGGGTGTTCGGATACCCGGGCCACTTTCATGTCAAAGGCGAAATCCACCTTTGGCTGCCCTTGCGCCGTGAAGCCGCCCGAAATCGGGGCGGCATTGCGGTAATGCGGGGTGGCGGCCAGCGGGATATGGCTTTCCCCGGTCAAGAGCCCGCTTGTCGGGTCCAGCCCGATCCAGCCGGCCCCGGGCAGGAACGCCTCGACCCACGCGTGCAGATCGGTGAAATCGACCTCGGTTCCCGAAGGGCCATCCAGCGATTTCACATCCGGCGCAAGCTGGATCAGATAGCCCGAGACAAAGCGCGCGGCGAAGCCAAGATGGCGCAGCGCCTGCACCAGCAGCCAGCTTGAATCGCGGCACGATCCCGATCCTTGCAGCAAGGTCTGTTCGGGCGGCTGAACCCCCGGTTCCATGCGGATGGTATAGGCGACGGCCTGTTGCACCCGGGCATTCAGCGCCACAAGGAAATCGACCGTGCGTTGCCTGTCGCGCGGGGTGGCATCGACAAAGGCCTGCAACAGCGGACCAGCCGGCTCGGCGCGGCGGTAGATCACCAGATCGTCGGACAGATCCAGTGGATAGTCGAAGGGCCAGTATTCGGCGCTGTCCTCGATGAAGAAATCGAACGGGTTATAGACCGACATGTCGGCCACCAGATCGACCTCGATCTTCAGTTCGCTGACCGGTTCGGGAAAGACAAAGCGCGCCAGCCAGTTGCCATAGGGGTCTTGCTGGTGGTTCACGAAATGGGGCGTGGGGCCAACGGGCATGAGGGAAATTATGCAAACAATCAAAGCCGCAGTCTGCCGGGCATTCGGCGAACCCCTGGTTATCGAAGAGGTTCAGCTGGCGCCCCCCGGCACGGGCGAAGTCGAAGTGACGCTGGATGCAGTG
>JALQTL010000057.1 GCA_023260935.1 Paracoccaceae bacterium | reverse complement strand
TAATTCACCAGGACCTGCCAGGAAGTCGCACCGGTCATCGTGCCGTTGGTGATGGCCTCGATCTGCTTGTTGTAGTCGCTCCAGTACTCGCTCACCAGGGCCTTCTGCTCCTTGAGCAGCGCGATTGCCGCATCGAACTGGGTCTGATGCGTACAAAGGCCGAACCGCAGGCCGATGGCAGCTACAAGATCACCGGGCAGAAGATCTTCATCTCGGCCGGCGAACATGATCTGGCCGAAAACATCATCCATCTGGTGCTGGCCAAGGCCCCCGGCGGGGGAGAGGGCACAAAAGGCATCAGCCTTTTCATCGTGCCGAAATTCCTTGTGAACGAAGACGGCAGCCTTGGCGCGCGCAATGCGCTGTCCTGCGGCAAGATCGAGGAAAAGATGGGCATCCACGGCAATGCAACCTGCGTCATGAACTACGATGGCGCAACCGGTTGGCTGCTGGGCGACCTGCACAAGGGCATGCGGGCGATGTTCACGATGATGAACGAAGCCCGGCTGGGCGTGGGCCTTCAAGGCTATGCCCAGGCCGAGGCGGCCTATCAGAACGCGCTGGCCTATGCGAAGGATCGCCTTCAGGGCCGCGCCGTGACCGGGGTGGAAAACCCCAGCGGGCCCGCCGATCCGCTGATTGTCCATCCCGACATCCGCCGCAACCTGATGGAACAGAAAAGCTTTGTCGAAGGTGCACGGGCACTGACCTTCTGGGCTGCCAGCCTTATCGACCGCTCGGTCCGGTCCGGCGATGCCGCGGCCGAAGGGCTGGTCAGCCTGATGATCCCCGTGATCAAGGGCTTCCAGACCGACAAGGGCTTCGACATGGCCGTACAGGCCCAGCAGATCTTCGGCGGGCATGGCTATATCGAGGAATGGGGGATGAGCCAGTTCGCCCGCGACGCGCGGATCGCCATGATCTACGAAGGGGCGAACGGTGTGCAGGCGCTTGATCTGGTGGGCCGCAAGCTGGCGCAGGATGGCGGCAAGCACGTCATGGCTTTCTTCGAATTGGTCAAGGCCGAATGCAAGGCCCATGACGGTGATCCCCGCATGGCCCCCTTCACCGATGCGCTGAAAGTGGCGTCAAAGCAGCTGCAACAGGCGGGCATGTTCTTCATGCAGCAGGGCATGAAGAACCCCAACGCCGCCCTTTCGGGCAGCTATGACTTCATGCATCTGATGGGCCATGTCTGCCTTGGCCTGATGTGGACCCGGATGGCAAAGGCCGCCCTTACCGCGCTGGATGCCGGATCGGACGACCGGGCATTTCTGGAAGCGAAGGTCGCGACCGGGCGCTTTTACATGGCCCGCCAGCTTCCCGCCTGTGCGATGCATCTGGCGCGGATCGAAACCGGTGCCGAACCTGTCATGGCTCTGCCGGCAGAAGCGTTCTAACCTTGGCCCCGAACCGGGCGCGCGCCACCATGAATCCATATCCGGCGCGCGCCCGCATCCAGCCAGAGAGATGACCATGCCCAACCGCTTCCGCCTGACCCGCCGCTTCCCCGTCGCCATGACCGAAGACGGCTATCGCCGCCTCAAACGCTTTGCCGCCGAGGCGGGGCTGGATGAGGGCGAGGCGCTGTCCTTTCTCTTCGAACATTTCGACAGCGTGACGGACAAGGACAACCTGACCCACCGGCTCAGACTGTTCAACTCGGATCTGGAGGCACGCAAGAGGTGATGGCAGTACGGGCCAGACAGGGTGGCACGCCTCCGGCGGGGGAGTATTTTTGCCAAGATGAAGGGGACCGGTCCACCCCGTTCCGACTGTCCGTTTTGGCTATCCGGGGCTTCGGAACGGGGCTTCACCTTGGGCGGCCATCGGCTCTCCAGCCTGTACCGCAGGGACAAGACTAGAATGCCAAGGTTAACGAAACCCTGCTTCATCTTGGCAAAAATACTCCACGGGGGTGCGGGGGTGTGAAACCCCCGCCTCTGACAGAAGATCTGGGAGGACCGTTGAAAGTGGTCGCACAACTTTATTGCTTCGGAGAAAGTGGTAACGCCTACAAATGCGCGCTGGCGCTGGCGCTGACAGGCACGCCCTGGACGCCGGTTTTCGTCGATTTCTTCAACGGCGGCGCGCGCACGGCAGAGTTTCGGGCCATCAACGAAATGGGCGAAGTGCCGGTGCTGGTGGATGGCGGCCGGACGCTGACCCAGTCGGGCGTCATTCTTCGCCACATCGCAGAGGCCTCGGGCCAGATGCGGGGGGCTAGCGCGGCCGAGCAGGACGAAATCCTGCGCTGGATCCTGTGGGACAACCACAAGCTTTCCTCGCAGATCGGCACGACGCGTTTCCTTGCCAATTTCCTGCCCGAGGACAAGCGCCCGCCCGGGGTCATTCCCTTTTTGCAGGCGCGGCTGAAATCGGCCTACAGGGTGCTTGAAGATCATCTGGCCGAACGGGACTGGGTCGTGGGATCGGCCCCGACCATCGCCGACCTTTCCTGCTGCGGCTATCTCTACTATCCTGAACCCTACGGCTTTGACCGCGCCGACTGGCCGGCGATTGGCCGGTGGCTGGACCGCATCGCAGCCCTTCCCGGCTGGAAGCATCCCTATGACCTGATGCCCGGCAACCCGGCGGACCGCGCATGACCGTAGCCCACCTCCTTTCCCATGATTTCAAGATGCCGGGCCCCGTCGTCCGCGCCATCTGTGCTAGCCAGAAAATTGTCCAGATCGGGCGCTTCAAGCGGCCGGACAGCCGCCAGCATACCCTGATGCACCGCCTTGTCGCCGTCGGATGACGGCTCTATGGCGTCAAGACGCCGTCGTTCGGTCTCGGTGATGGATGG
>JALQTL010000471.1 GCA_023260935.1 Paracoccaceae bacterium | reverse complement strand
AGGTGCTCATCGGCCTGGCCGACGAGCCGGCGCTGCGGGCGATGCTCGTCGCCATCCGCGACGAGGTGCGTGGCGGGGCGGCCTTGTCCACCGCCCTGGCCGGGCACCGGGCCTTCTCCAGGCTCTACGTCAGCATGGTGCGCGTGGCTTACGCGCGCCCCGATCTGAGCGCCATCCACCCGTTCTGGCGCGCGATGGCGCTGCGGGTGCCGGGGCGCAATGCCTCTGAACTCGCGCCGAAAACCTCGCTGGTGGAAGATGCGGCGCTTCTGGAAACCGCGCGCGAGATCTGGGGCCACAAACCGATCCGCCCTCCGGTCTCGAAAGCCAAAGCCGCACCCAAACGCGCGGTTGACGCAGGCCGCACCGCCATCGTCACCACGATGAAGAACGAAGGCCCCTTCATCATGGAATGGATCGCCTATCACCGCGCCATCGGCGTGGATGATTTCCTGATCTACACCAACGACTGCACTGATGGCACCGATACGATGCTGCAAATGTTGCAGGACAAGGGGCTATGCCAGCACCGCGCGAACCCTTGGGTGCCGGGCGGAGAATTGAAGCCCCAGCACGCGGCCCTGCAAGCGGCCGAAGATGAGCCCGTGATCCGCGACAGCGGCTGGGGCATCTGCATGGATGTGGATGAATTCATCAACATAAAGATCGGCGACGGCACGCTTGCGGCACTTTACGCCGCGATGGGTGACGCCAACATGATCAGCCTGACATGGCGGCTTTTCGGCAATTCGGATGTGGATTCCTATGAAGACCGCCCGATCATCGCCCAGATGGCCAATTGCGCGCCCGAGGTGATCCGAAAGCCGCATCAGGCATGGGGCTTCAAGACCCTGTTTCGCAATATCGACATCTACAAGAAAATGGGCGTCCACCGCCCCAAGGGGCTTAAACCCGATCTTTGGGATCAGGTGAAATGGCTGAACGGATCGGGCAAGCCGATGCCGCGCGAGATGTTCCGCAACGGCTGGCGGTCCACGCTGGAAACCTATGGCTATGACTGGGTGCAGCTGAACCATTACGCCTGTCGGTCGGCCGAAAGCTTTCTGGTCAAGCGCGACAGGGGCCGGGTCAATCATGTGGATCGCGATCAGGGGCTGAACTACTGGTTCCGCATGAACCACAACGCGCAGCACGACACCTCGATCCAGCGGATGATCCCGGCCGTCACGGCAGAACTTGCCCGGTTGATGGCCGACCCGGACATCCGCGCGGCCCATGACCATTCGGTCGCCTGCCACCGGGCCAAGATTTCGGAACTGCTGGAAACCGAAAACTACCGCGCCTTCCACGCCGCGCTGACCGGCCCCCGGATGCGCCGCCTGTGCCGGATGCAGCATCACTTCGGGTCGGCCGTGTTCAACGTGGGGCCACAGGTCATTCCCGATGACATCGTCTTTCGTGACGATCTGCCAGCGGATTTCTTCTTTACGGTCGATCATGATGGCGAGGCGGGGCATTGAGCGGGCTAACGGTCATCACCACGATGAAGAACGAAGGCGCGTTCCCGCTGGCATGGGCGGCGCATGACAAGGCGCCGGGGCTGGCCACCCATCACACAACCCGGGCAAGGCCCGCCACGTCGATCCTGCGCTCGGCGCTGAAACAGGCGATGCGATCCGGCGGTATGACGGCCCGGTCGACGACTGGAGGGCGCGGCTGATGGCGGACGCCGACCTTGGCCTTTTGCACCGCAAGGCCGTTGCCTGGCACCGGGCGCGGGCTGCGGCGTTGAAGGACGTGCCCGCCCATGCCGATATCTGGCGCCGGATCTGGGCGGGCCGGGGCGCCAATGCTTCTGGCGGAGGGGCTGCCGCATGAAGGCCCTTGCCGTTCTGACGCTGCGCAACGAAGGGGCCTTCCTGCTGGAATGGCTGGCCCATCACCGCGCGGTCGGCTTCACCGACTTTCTGGTATTTTCCAACGATTGCGACGATGGCACCGACCGGATGCTGGATCGGCTGGCCGATCTGGGATGGCTGACCCATGTGCCCAACCCCGGCCCATGGGACGAAGGCCCGCAATGGGCGGCACTGAAGGCGGCAGACCGCCACCCTGCCCTGCGCCGGGCCGATTGGGTGATGACGCTGGACATCGACGAATTCGTCAACATCCACACCGGCGACCACACCCTTGCAAGCCTGCTGGCGGTCTGCCCCGACGTGGATGCCTTTGCCCTGACATGGCGGATGTTCGGCAATTGCGGGGTGGAGCGGTTTGTCGACATTCCCGTCACCCGGCAGTTCACCCGCGCGGCCCCCCGGCAGCTTCACTGGCCGTGGCGGGCGCTGATGGTGAAAACACTGTTCCGCCGGTCGGCCTTTCGCAAGCTGGGGGTGCATCGGCCCAAGGGCGAAACCGGCCCTGTCCGCTGGCTTGACCCCGGTCTGGGCGGGCGGCTTTTCTCGGCGCCGGGGGGCGACCATTACGCCTTGGCGCAGATAAACCATTACGCCCTTGGGGCGATGGAAAGCTATCTGCTGAAATGCGACCGCGGACGGGCCAACCGCGAAGGGGCCGCCTTTGACATGTCCTACTGGTGTGACCGAAACTTCTGCGACGCGGAAGATACATCGATCGCCGCGCTGGACAGCGAAAGGGAACGCCGGCGCCTGCTGGCCGACCCGGTGCTGGGCCCTTTGCATGCGCAGGCGGTTGCCTGGCGAGAGGCGCGTCTTGCCACCCTTCTGGCGGATGAACGGTGGCGCGCGCTGCTGGGCCGGCTTTTGATGACCCCACCCGCGCGGGTTGTGGATGCGGCGACCGCCGCCCGCATCAGAAGGTTTCGGCAATGAAGGGGGGAAACAGTCTGTCACGGCCAACGGGCTTGCGTTGCCCCCCGCATGGGCGGAAACTGCACGCCATTCGACGCACGAATTCCTTTGCCGGTGGACCCGGCTGCCCGACAGGTGTTGACCATGACTGACCTTGCCTCCCCTCAGGAAGCTGCCGAGGCTGCGGATCCCGCGCTTGCGGCAAAGACGGACCGGGCGGCATGGCTGGCCATGATGGACCGCTTGGGCGAGGACGCGGGATATTTCATTTCGCTCGGGTCGCGGCACTGGGCCTTTTTCGTCGATGAAAGCCCGATCCTGCTTGTTACCTTCGAACGGATCGAGGCGATCATGGCCCGCCCCGGCCAGATGCCGCTGGGGCATGAACTTGCCCGCACAAAGGGCTGGTCGCACCTGTGCCTGATCGCCGATGGCGACACCTGGTATCGGGACAAGCGGGTTTATGGCTACATGGACCGGCTGGTGGACGAGGCCTTTTTCGAGGATTTCGACACGGTCGTCTTCATGGGCGCCGGCATGGAAGGCTATGCCGCCGCCGCCTATTCGGTTGCCGCCCCGGGCTGCACGGTGCTGGCCATCAACCCGCGCGCCACGCTGGACCCGGCCATTGCGGGCTGGGACGGGCGCGCGCGGAAAGCCCGCCGACTGGATTTCAACAGCCGCTACGGATATGCCCCCCACATGCTGGAAGGGGCGCGGCAGGCCTTTGTGCTCTATGACCCCACAATGCGCGAAGATGCGATGCATGCCGCGCTTTTCCACGACAGCCATGTGCTGCAACTGCGCCTGCCCCGACTGGGCGGGCGGGTCGACTGGGCGCTTGACCATATGCAGCTTTTCAAGCCGCTGGTCGATGCTGCGGTTGACGGCCGGCTGAACCGGACCAGCTTCGCCCGGCTTTGGCGCGCGCGCCGGAACTTCGGCCCCTATCTGCGGCAACTCCTGACAGAACTGGAAGCGGGCGGTCGCACCGCGCTGCAAATCCGGCTGTGCCGCAATGTCACGGAAAGGCTGAACGCACCGCGCTTTCGCAAGCGCCTTGCCGACCTGCTGGCCGATGAGGTGAGGTGGCAGCCGAGCTGAACGCAGCCGCCCCGCCCCCCACCACCGCGCCCTGAGGGCCAAGCGCCCCGAATCGTCTGGAATTGCCGGGCCGAATGCGCTACCGCGCGCAGCATGACCCAGCACCTGATCCTTCGCCGGCCTGACGACTGGCACCTGCACCTGCGCGATGGCGCCATGCTCAAGGGCGTGCTGCCGGAAACCGCCCGCCACTTCGCGCGGGCGATCATCATGCCGAACCTTGTGCCCCCTGTCGTGACAACGGCACAGGCCGCAGCCTATCGCGACCGGATCCTGCAGGCGTTGCCGGATGGCATGGCGTTCGAGCCGCTGATGACGCTCTATCTGACCGAAGGCACTGATCCCGCCGATGTCGCCGCCGGGGCCGCCAGCGGGCTGATCAAGGCGGTGAAGCTTTACCCCGCCGGGGCCACCACCAATTCGCAATCGGGCGTGCGCAATCTGGATGCGGTGATGCCCGTCCTGGAAAAGATGGCCGAAATCGGCCTGCCGCTGTGTACCCACGGCGAGGTGACGACACCCGAGGTCGACATCTTCGACCGCGAGGCCGTTTTCATCGATACGGTGCTGGACCCGCTGCGCCGCCGCCTGCCCGAACTGCGCGTGGTGATGGAACATATCACCACCCGCGAAGGCGCCGATTATGCGGCCGAGGGCGGCCCGAACCTTGGCGCCACGATCACCACGCACCACCTGATCATCAACCGGAACCACATTCTGGCCGGCGGGATCAAGCCGCATTACTATTGCCTGCCCGTCGCCAAGCGCGAACAGCACCGGCTTGCCCTGCGGGCGGCGGCCACCAGCGGCAAGGCCTGCTATTTCCTTGGCACCGATTCCGCCCCTCATGTCGATGCGCTGAAAGAACATGCCTGCGGCTGCGCCGGCTGCTTTACCGCCACGAACACCCTGCCGCTTCTGGCCCATGTGTTCGAGGAAGAGGACGCGCTGAACAGGCTGGAGGCCTTTGCCAGCCTGAACGGCCCGGCTTTCTATCGCCTGCCTGCCAATGATGCGACGATCCGCCTTGTCCGCCAGCCCGCAGCCCAGGCCTTTCCCGAAAAGATCTTCACCGAGGCTGGTCCGGTGACCGTCTTCAACCCCGGCTTCCCCGTCCACTGGTCGGTCGAGGCCTGATTTGCACCTTTCTTCAAATACTCCCGCCGGAGGCGCCCCGGGCTGGGTCAGGAGCCTCCGGCGGGAGTATTTCGAAAAGGTGCAAACTCTTTGCGAAAGGATGCCGCGATGATCCCCACCACTTTCCCCCCGCGCGACGAGATTGCCCGTCTGACGGCCCGCGCGCTTCTGGAAATCAGGGCGGTGCATTTCAATGCCGCGACGCCCTTCACGCTGGCCTCGGGCCTGCCCTCACCCACCTATATCGATTGCCGCAAGCTGATCAGCTTTCCGCGCATCCGGTCGATGCTGATGGATTTCATGGCAGTCACAGTGATGCGCGACGCGGGCTTCGAGGCCTTTGACAATATCGCAGGCGGAGAGACGGCGGGCATTCCCTTTGCGGCGATGGTGGCCGAACGGCTGGCGCTTCCGATGACCTATGTGCGCAAGAAGCCCAAAGGATATGGGCGCAACGCCCGCATCGAGGGCGCGATGACCGAGGGGCAGCGGGTGCTTCTGGTCGAGGATCTGACGACAGATGGCGGATCGAAGCTGAGCTTTGTGGATGCCATCCGGGAAACGGGCGCAAGCTGCGGGCATACGGCCGTCATCTTCTACTACGGGATCTTCGAGGGGGTGGAAGAGCGTCTGGCGCAGCATGGTGTCAGGTTGCATCATCTGTGCACATGGTGGGATGTCCTGGCCGAGGCCAAGGCGCAGGGCGCTTTCGACACGGCGACGCTGGACGAGGTGGAGCGTTTCCTGCGGGCCCCCCGCGCGTGGCAAGAGGCCCGCAAGCCGGCCTGACCGCCCGGGAAGGGGCGCGCCGGCGATTCTGGGGACAAGTTATCGGACTGACGGACCAAGATGGGGGGCGGCCTGCATCCGCCCCCCATATATGGTATGACGGGCTGATGAGGCGCCTCCGCGCATGGCCCTGGGGCAGGGCTTTTCCACAGAATTGTTCCCTGATTGCGTCATGCGGAAATCCGGGGCATTCAGGGTGCTTCGGACTTGGCGGGTGAACGGGGGAAAAGACCAGATGAGCGAGATCGCGACGCTGCGACAGGATGTGCCGGCACGGGCCGAGGGCGATGACCAGCGCGAGGTGCTGCCCCATAACATCGAGGCAGAGCAGCAGTTGCTGGGCGCGATCCTGACCAACAACGATGTCTATGACCGCATCGCCTCGCTTGTGAAGGCGGATCACTTCTTTGATCCGGTGCATCAGCGCATCTTCGAAAAGGCCGCCGCGCGGATCCAGAAGAATGCGCTGGCAAGCCCGGTGACGCTGAAGCCCTTTTTCGAGGATGATGAGGGGCTGAAGGAACTGGGGGGGGCGGCCTACCTTGTGCGTCTGGCGGGGGCGGCGATCAGCGCCTATGCGGCCGGCGATTACGCGCGCATGATCTATGACCTGTCGGTGCGGCGCGAACTCATCTCGCTTGGCCGCGAGATCAGCACGAAGGCCGCGAAGGTCGAGGTGCATTCAGAGCCGCGCGATCAGATCGTGGAGGCTGAGCAGCGGCTTTACGCGCTGGGCGAACAGGGTTCGGCGGCCAAGGGATTTCAAAGCTTTCTCAGGGCGGTAACGGACGCGGTGAATGTGGCCAATGCGGCCTATCAGCGGGGCGGCGGGCTGGCCGGCATTTCGACCGGTCTGGTCGATCTGGACAAGAAGCTTGGCGGCCTGCATGAAAGCGATCTGATCATCCTTGCCGGCCGGCCGTCGATGGGCAAGACCTCGCTGGCCACGAACATCGCCTTCAACATCGCCAAGGCCTATCGGCGCGGGCGCAAGCCCGATGGCAGCGAAGGCGCGGTCG
>JALQTL010000469.1 GCA_023260935.1 Paracoccaceae bacterium | reverse complement strand
ACAGGTATCGACGTTGTTGGTACCGAGTGCCGCACGAATCAGCTTTTGCACCAGATAGGCCGGCCGGCCATCCGATTGCTTGGGCATGAACGACCATTTCAGACCAGTGGGAAAGCCCGCACCGCCACGCCCCCGCAGCCCCGATGCCTTCATCTGCTCGATGATCGTATCGCGCCCCCGGGCGATGATCGCCGCGGTACCATCCCAATGGCCACGCTTCTTCGCCCCGGCAAGGCTGCGGTCATGCATCCCGTAGAGGTTCGTGAAGATGCGGTCCTGATCCTTGAGCATTCGCTCTCTCTCCTTCAACCCTGACGCTTGCGCCAGATCTGATACGTCACGACCAGCGCCCAGAAGAACGCGGCCAGAGCGGCAAAATCGAACAGGAAGACATAGCGGGCCTCCAGCCCCATCTTCCCGCCAACCCACTGCGCCCCCATCCACAGAAGCATGGTGCCCGCGATGACAAAGGCGACCGTCCGGGCCTGCCGTGCCAGCTTGCGTTCATGGTCCCGCTCGGGTTGGGCCATGCCTTGCCCCTCAATAGTCATTCGTCTTGGCGCGGACCCGGAATGCTTCCAGCCCCTCACCGACGATCAGCCTGGCCTGCGCCACCCACTTGTCGCGGACGATGCGGCCCTTGAAATTCCTCATGTTCGCATCCACCCATGCGACATCAGCATCCGACCAGCTTGCGATCTGGTCGAAATGCCAGAAGCCCAGTTCGTTGCACAGTTTTTCCAGCGCAGGGCCAATGCCTTCGATTTCCTTCAGGTTGTCGGCCTTGCCATTGCGGGGTGCCGTCAGACGTTCCGGGCCATCGCCCTTGGCCGCAACCTTTTCGCCACGGTCATCCGCAACATCGGCCACGGGGGTGGTAACGGGCGCCGTCCTCAGGGGCTGCGCAACCGGCGCCGCTGTTGAGGCAGGGGCAGAGGCCTCTTCCGCCTCGGCCTTGGCCACCGCCTGAGCGGCCGGTCTTTCGGACCAGCCGATCGTCAGCACAACGCCCACGACAAGCGCCACAAGACAGGCGATGAAGGCCGCAGGTGTCAGGTCGAATTTGCCAATGACAATCGTAGCGCCAAAGGCCACAAGCCCCGCACCCGCCGCCATCACCCATGCCGCAGCATCGGGGGCATTCTTCATTTCACGTTCGGCCATTCCACGTCACTCCCCTCCCATCGGCCCGGTCGACCCGGGCCCGTTGCCTTCAATCGTAAACCTCGCCTTTTTCTACGCGCTTCGAGAACTCCGTCTCTCCGCCTGCCGCCAGAACCTTTGCCTGCGCCACCCATTCATCCCGGCTGGCGCGGCCCTTGAACCCTTCCAGATTGTCATCGACCCATGCCAGTTCGGCATCGGTCCAAGCCGCGATCTGATCAAAGTGGAAGAACCCAAGGCCGTGCAGCAAAGCCTCCAGCTTGGGGCCCACACCCTTGATTTCCTTCAGATTGTCAGCCTTGCCCCCGCGCGCGGCCTTCAGCGACTTGGGCTTTTTCGCAGCCCCCGCCGCCGCGGCCGCGGGTTCGGCCGCCGCGGGCTTCGCCGTCGCCTTGGCCGGCTTGCCCAGCCATGGCGTCGTCAGCGGCACTTCGGTACCGTCGATGCGCTTGACCGTATCACCCAGATCCACGGCCCGCTGGACCGAGGCATTGTATTGCTTCTTGCCGCTTTCGAATTCCTTCAGGCTGGTCAGCCCCTTCAGCGGCTCGGCCGCATAGCGCCCGTTCTGCGGGCCGGGCACCGGCACCTCACCCTTCGAGAACCGCCCGATCAGCGCGCGCAGCTTTTCAGCCGTCAGATCCTCGTAGTAATCCTTGCCGATCTGGGCCATCGGCGCATTGGCGCAGGCGCCAAGACATTCCACCTCTTCCCACGAAAACTTGCCATCGGCGCTCAGGGTATGGGGCGTCTTGGCCACAAGTTCCTTGCAGACGGCAATCAGGTCTTCCGCCCCGCAGATCATGCAGGATGTGGTGCCA
>JALQTL010000419.1 GCA_023260935.1 Paracoccaceae bacterium | reverse complement strand
CGCGTGCGCTGATAGGAAAGCGCCGCCAGTTCCACCTGCAACACGCCTTCGCGCGTGCGCGCACGGTCGGCAAAGATTTCAAGGATCAGCCCGGTCCGGTCCAGCAGCTTGACGCCCCATTCCTTTTCCAGATTGCGTTGCTGCACCGGGCTGACCGGCCCGTCGACCAGCACCAGATCAACGTCTTCGGCCTTCATCCGGGCCTTCAGCTCTGCAACCTTGCCCGAACCGAACAGCATGCCCGGGTGCAGGCGCGGCAGGCGTACCACCTCGGCCCCTACCACTTCCATCCCGGGCAGGGCCGCGGCAAGGCTTACCGCTTCGGCCAGCCCATGTTCGGGCAGGCGGCGATCGGGCCGGCTTTTGATGTCGGGGTGCAGGATGAAGGCCCGTGTTGCCGGGCCTTCGCTTTCATAGGCAGCAATCCCGGAGCCGTCTTCGGGCCAGAGATCGTCCTCATCCTCAGGCAGGTCGTTGATCAGTCTTCACCCTCATACAGGTTGATCGGGGCCCCCGGCATGATGGTCGAAATCGCATGTTTGTAGACAAGCTGCGATTGCCCATCCCTGCGCAAAAGAACGCAGAAATTGTCAAACCAGGTGATGACACCCTGAAGTTTCACACCGTTGATCAGGAAAATCGTTACCGGAACCTTTGCTTTCCGGACATGATTAAGAAAGGCGTCCTGCAAATTCTGTTTGTCGCCAGCCATAGGTCTTTGCCTTTTTTTCTTGCGCGTTTCACCCCTGTCCCTCGGCCTTATGGCAGCCGTTGGCGCATTGCGGTGGAGTATGGGACGGGAATCACAGAGATTCCAGCCCAAAAATCAGCCCGTTACAGACCTTTCGGCCCATCGCCCCCTATCGCCGCCAGCCCGAGGGCGCCAGAAGGGCAAGAATGGCCAGTGTTTCCAGCCGGCCCACCACCATCACGCCCGCCAGCACCACCTTGACCGAAGGCGCCAGCACGCCGTAGCTGATCGGCTCTGCCGCTGCCAGATCGGCGAGTTGCCCCGTGGTGCTGAGCGCCGACAGCGTCAGGATCAGCGCGGGCTCGAATTCCAGCCCCAGCAATGACAGCACCGCGCAGGTGACCGAGATCGACAGCGCGAAGAGCATGAAGAAGAGCCATGCGAAATAGGCGCCCTCGCGGCGCAGCCGCCGTGCCTGCTGGCCTGCCCCGCCAACCGAGGAAGGGTGGATCAGCCGTTCAAGTTCGCGTTCGCCATGCCGCGCAAGGGCATAGATCCGCAGCAGTTTCACGCCCCCCGCCGTGGTGGCCACGCCGCCGCCCACGATGGCCAGCCCGGCAAGGATCAGCCCGGGGCTGGAAAGCCCCGACCAGCTTCGCGCCGCTTCCCATTCGCCCGAGACAAAGCCCGTGGTTGTCAGGAACGACAGCGAGGTGAACAAAGCCCCCCACAGCGCCTGAAGCGCCACCAGAATATCCTGCCCGCCATCACTGACGATGGCCCCCATCCAGTGCCGCGAAAACAGGACAGCCGTTGTCACCGCCACCAGAACCGCCGCCAGACGCACCTCGGGGTCTTGCCAGATCGGGCCAGGGTCTGATGCTACCGGCCGGCCCGGCATGGTGCGGCGGGTGATGGCCAGCGCGAGGAACAGAAAGATCAGCCCCTCGCCCCACAGGCCGGAACTCAGCACCGTCAGATCGCCCCCAAGCCCGATGCCCGAGGTGGAAACCGTTGACATCGCGTGTACCAGCGCCACCAGATTGCGTTCGCCCGCAATCATCAGGAACAGCCACAAGGTCAGCGTCAGCGCCCCATAGACGGGTAACAGAAGCAGCGTGTAGCGCAGCATCCGTTCGGATGGGTCGGCAATGCGGGTGATCTGGTTCAACCCGTCAACCCCTCTTCCGGGAGAGCGGCCCGACATCACCTCGACCCCGCCCAGATTCATCGGCGCCAGAATGGCCGTGGCCGAGACCAGAATGAACAGCCCGCCCATCCAGCCCACGGTCGCCCGCCACAGGTGCAGCGTAGGGGCAAGCCGTTCGGGCAGGTCATAGACCGTGGCGCCGGTGGTGGTGAAGCAGGACGCCATCTCGAACCAGGCATTGACAAGCGAGGTGTCGGGCAGCGCCTGAAGCAAAGGCAGGGCAAAGATCACCGGAAGCACAAGATAGGCCCCGACCAGCGACGCAAGCTGGCTGCGCGCCACATTGCGCGGGCGCCAGTTCGACGTGGCGATCCAGACCATCCCCGAAAGGATCAGGACGATAACACCTGAATAGAAAAACGCCTGCGCCAGATGGTTTTCACCTTTCAGCGTGGCATGGCTGGCCGGCAGGAACATCGAAAGACCGGCCAGAACCGACAGGATCACCAGCAGCGGCGATGTCATCAGCCGGTGGCGCCACATCAGAAGAAGTCGATGGAAACCTGAAGCAGGCGTTCCACCTCTCTCACATCCGATGCCATGGCGAACAGCGCGACAATATCGCCCGCTTCCAGCCGCAGATCGCCCGTCGGTTTCAGAACCTTTTCGCCCTTCATCACCGCGCCCACAAGCACGCCTTCGGGGAACTCGATCTCGCGCACCTGGCGCCCGGCCATCGGGCTGGTCGACAGGATCTGCGCCTCTATCACCTCGGCCTCGGCGTCGCCGATGGAATAGATCTGGCGTACCCGCCCGTGCCGGATATGACGCAGGATCGACGATACGGTAGTGGCGCGCGGGTTGATATAGGCGTCGATGTCCAGTTCCGCCATCAGCGGCACCAGCGTCGGGTCGTTCACCAGCGCAATCGCCATCGGGCAGCCCGCCGATT
>JALQTL010000338.1 GCA_023260935.1 Paracoccaceae bacterium | reverse complement strand
CAAGACCGAAACCCATGAATTCGATACCGTCATTTCCGCCGTCGGCATCGTGGGCAACGTCGAAGGGCTGGGGCTGGAAGCCCTGGGCGTCAAGATCGACCGCACCCATGTGGTCACCGATGAATTCTGCCGCACCGGCGTTGAAGGGCTCTATGCCATCGGCGATATCGCCGGTGCGCCCTGGCTGGCGCACAAGGCCAGCCACGAAGGCGTGATGGTGGCCGAACTGATCGCCGGCAAGCATCCCCACCCGATCAAGCCGGGCTCCATCGCCGGCTGCACCTATTGCCACCCGCAGATCGCCTCTGTCGGCCTGACCGAGGCCAAGGCGAAAGAGGCGGGCTTCAGCGTCAAGGTTGGCCGCTTCCCCTTTATCGGCAACGGCAAGGCCATTGCCTTGGGCGAATCGGAAGGCATGATCAAGACCGTGTTCGACGCCAAGACGGGCGAGCTTCTGGGCGCGCATATGGTGGGGGCCGAGGTGACGGAACTGATCCAGGGCTATGTCGTGGGCCGCAGTCTGGAAACCACCGAGGAAGACCTGATGAACACCGTCTTCCCACACCCGACCCTCAGCGAGATGATGCACGAGGCGGTGCTCGACGCTTACGGCCGCGCGCTGCACATCTGAAGTCCTGCGCCGGTCAATAGCCCGGCTCCGATGCGTCGCACCGCCCCAACTGGCCGGCCAGCAACCGCATCAGAACCGCCTCGCGGCTGTCTCCGGCGGCCTGAAGGAAATCGGCCTGAAGCGCATAGGCCTCGGCTTCCAGCGCGGCGGGGCAGGGGAAGCCTGCCGCCCGCCCGCTGCGGAACTGCGCGGCGTGAACCAGCTCATGCAGCAGATATCCCTGCCCCTGCGGGGTGGCCAGATCCAGATCGGGCGCAAGGTTGATCCGGCCCGTGGCCGGGTCATAGGCCCCGGCCTGTGACCGTGCCAGATCGCCGGCAACCGGCACGCCAAAGCCGATATCGGGGCAGGCGGTCAGCGCCGGGTCGCCGGTGGTGGCGGTAATCATGGCATCCAGGCGCAGCGCAAGGGCGCAAAGCCCGGCTTCCCCGGCGGCGGCAGGCCCGGCAAGTGTCAGCGCGGCGACAAGAAACAGTGATCTGATCGTCATCCTTGTGACGATAAACCGTTACCCCGCTTTTTCAATCCGCGCCTGCGGCCCCCGCTTGCTGGCACCGGCGGGGCCGCCTACTGTGCGCCCATGCGTCAGCCCCCTCCCGCCCTTGCCGTGATCTTCCTTGTCTGGTGTGCCGGGCTGGGGGCCGCGGCGCAATTTGGCAAGATTTCGATCCTGTTTCCCGTTCTGGCACAGGTCTATGCCGGCCAATCCGCCGTTGGCATTGGGCTGATCGTCTCCATCGTCGGAATCGTGGGGCTGGTCTTCGGCACCACCGCGGGGCTTTTCGTGGCCCGGGTCGGGCCGCGCCGGGCGATCGTGGCGGCGCTGTGCATCGGGGCCGCGATGTCGGCGCTGCAAGCGCTCGGGCTGCCCTATCCGCTGATGATCGCCTCTCGGGTGGCTGAAGGGGTTTCGCATCTGGCCATCGTCGTAGTCGGGCCCACGCTGATGGCGGCCATGGCCAACGATGGCAACCGCGGCTTTGTGATGACGCTTTGGGCCAGCTTTTTCGGCGTGACCTACACGCTTCTGGCGCTGTTTGCCCCGGCTGACGCACAGGCGCTTTTTCTGGGCCATGCGGTCTGGATGGCGGTGCTGGCGGTGGCGCTTGGCTGGTTGTTGCCGGCCGATCCCGCACCGCAGGTTGATGCCGGGGGCCGTGGGTTGCTGGCACGGCATCTGGCCATCTATGCCTCGCCGCGCATGGCGGCCCCGGCCTTGGGGTTCTTTTGTTACACCTTCCTCTATGTCGCCCTGCTGACACTGCTGCCGCCGCAGGTGCCCGAGGCAGAGCGCGCCTTTGTGGCGGCGGGCATGCCGCTGATCTCCATCGCGGTATCGCTGACCTTCGGGGTCTGGTTCTTGCGGCGGATGCGGGCGTTCCGGCTGGTGCAGATGGGCTATGTGGTGGCGATCCCGGCCTTCGTGCTGCTGGCGTTTGGCTGGGGCAGCGGCGCGGTGATGGCGCTGGCGGGGCTGTGGCTTTCAGCGGCGCTTGGCATCGTGCAGGGGGCCAGCTTCGCCGCCATCCCCGATCTGAACGCCACTGCCGAAACCCGGGCCGGGGCGGCGGGGGCCATTGCGCAACTGGGCAATCTGGGTACGACCACCGGCACCCCGCTGCTGGCGGCCGTGCTGGGCGGGCAGGGCCCTTGGGGCCTTGCCCTTGTTGCTGTGCTGGCCTGCTCTCTGGGTATTGCGCTGCACGCGCTTCAGGCGCGGCGGCGTCAGACCCGCTCGACCTGACCGCCGCCCGCGACCCAGTCGCCGAAGCCACCAATGTTGTGCACCTCGGCATAGCCAAGGCGGGAAAGCGTCTGTGCCGCCATCCCCGACCGCCCGCCCGAGGCGCAATACAGCGCCACCGGCTTGTCCCGCACCAGCTGGCAATCGGGATGGGCCGGGTCCGCACGCAGACCCATGATGGAAAGCGGGATATGCAGCGCCCCCTTGGCCTTGCCGCTGGCCCGCACCTCGGCCAGTTCGCGCACATCGACAAGGATCATTTCTTCCCGGGCAACACGCTCGGCAATCTCGGCCACAGTCGGCGCGCGGGTCGACCGGGGGTTTTTCAGAAAGTTCAGCATCGGAACACTCCGCAGCGGATGATGATGTGGCAAACATATATTAAAGAATGAATATGTAAAGTCCGGATCTGGGCATCAGGCCAGGGATGGCGGGCAGGTCATCGAGCAGGGGGATGGTAGAAACGGAAGACAGGATGGAAGACGAAAGGAAGACAGAAGGAAGACGCAGGGAAGACCGCCGCCACAGCCCCCCCAGCCCGTCGGCAAAAGACCTGCGTGTTTTCCTTCTGTTCTCTTTTTCTGATTGGAGACTCGGCCAAACAGGCCTATGTGTTGCCCGTTGATCCGGGGGTAATCATGGCTGAGCAGAAGTTCATCGAGGTCCGCGGCGCGCGCGAGCATAATCTGAAGGGCATCGACGTCGATATCCCCCGCGACCAACTGGTTGTTATCACGGGGCTTTCCGGTTCGGGAAAATCCAGCCTCGCCTTCGATACGATCTATGCCGAAGGCCAGCGGCGCTATGTCGAAAGCCTGTCGGCCTATGCCCGGCAGTTTCTGGACAGCCCGGAGAAAGTCCTGGTTTTAGGTTAGGTTAGGTTAGGTTAGGGTTAGGGTTAGGGTTAGGGTCTCAAGCTCAGGGGAGGCCTTCTCCAGGCACGCCTGTCGTAATTCA
>JALQTL010000282.1 GCA_023260935.1 Paracoccaceae bacterium | reverse complement strand
GGCGCGCTGTTCGGCGCGGCTTTCTTCCAGGATCGCGCGGCGCGAAACGACGATGTTGCCACGGCGGCGATCCATCTTGAGGATCTGGAACGGCTGCTTCATGCCCATCAGCGGGCCGGCATCACGCACGGGGCGCACGTCCACTTGCGAACCCGGCAGGAACGCAACAGCGCCGCCCAGATCCACGGTAAAGCCACCCTTGACGCGGCCGAAGATCGCGCCTTCGACGCGCTGCTCGGACGCATAGGCCTTTTCCAGACGGTCCCAGGCTTCCTCGCGGCGGGCCTTGTCACGGCTGATGACAGCCTCGCCCCGGGCGTTTTCCACGCGGTCCAGATAAACCTCGACCTCGTCGCCCACTTCGATCGAGGGGGCCTCGCCGGGGTTTGCAAATTCCTTCAGATCGACGCGGCCTTCCATCTTGTAGCCCACGTCGATGATGGCCTGACCCGCTTCGATCGCGATGACACGGCCTTTGACAACCGAACCCTCTTCGGGGGTGTCAATTTCAAAGCTCTCTTTCAGAAGGGCTTCGAATTCGTCCATAGATGCTTTAGCGCACATGCAGTTATCGTCCTTTTTCATGGTTTTCTGGCCATGCGGTTGGCTCCGCCGGTCTTTGCTGGCCCTGAACGAAAAAGCCCGCCGTCCGGCGAACCGGCCTCGGCTTTTCTCTTCAGGATGCGCGGCCTATAGCGTCAAAGCGGCAGCGTGGCAAGCAAAAGGCCCCGCGCAGGGCACGGGGCCTGTGGTCAGGCAGACGGCAAGGCGGGGCCGGCCTGCGGCCCGTGCCGGTCAGGCAACTTTCGTCACCAGCGCATCCATCGGCTTGCGCACCTTCTTCAGCCCGGCAAGCCAGTCCCCGGCCTCGGCCCGGTGGCCCAGCGGCAACAGCGTGACCGACCGCAGCCCCCGCGCCCTCAGACCCAGAATCTCGTCCACCTGCGCGGGATCGAAGCCTTCCATCGGCGTCGCATCCACACCTTCGAAAGCCGCCGCCGTCACTGCGATGCCAAAGGCGATATAGGCCTGACGCGCCGCATGTTCGTGGTTTTCCGCCGCACTGCGCGGCAGATACATGCC
Organism: Paracoccaceae bacterium; assembly: GCA_023260935.1. Taxonomy (GTDB): domain Bacteria; phylum Pseudomonadota; class Alphaproteobacteria; order Rhodobacterales; family Rhodobacteraceae; genus Pseudotabrizicola. The sequence continues at coordinate 1,094 of JALQTL010000282.1, read as the reverse complement.
CTTCAGACGCTCGTAATAGGCCGTCACCGTGTCCGATGCGCCTCCCCGCTGGCGCGCAATCTCGGCCACCACGGCATCGATGCGCTCGGCGGTGTAGTTGTCCCATGCCGCAAAGACCAGAACATGGCTGCCATCGGTCAGCTGCGACTGGTCATAGGCGGCTGCGCGCAGCTTGGCCTTCACCTCGGGGTTCGTCACCACGATCACCTCGAAGGGCTGCAACCCGCTCGAGGTCGGGGCCAGCTGGATGGCCTCCAGAATCCGCGTCAGCTGCCCGGGCGCCACCGGGCGCGAAGGGTCCATCTTTTTTGTGGCATAGCGCCAGTTCAGCTTTTCGTGAAGCATCTGTCTGTCTTTCCAAAAGGGTCGCAGCCTCCACCGAACCAAAAGCCCGGGGCCTGCCGATCACGCCCTTAGATAGACACGGGGCCCGCCACGGCAAGGCATCGCCCCGCACAGCCCCTGTTCGCCGCTGCGCAACCCCGGCCGCCAATGGCAACCGCCCTTTGCGCGCCGCGCGGTCAGCCCCGCGCCAGTCGCGCCGCCACCCGGGCGCACGCCGCCTCCACGGCCGCGTCGATATCCATCGCGCTGGTATCGATCACCACCGCATCCGGTGCCGCACGCAGCGGGGCATCGGCGCGCCCCGTGTCGCGCGCATCCCGCTCCAACAGCTCGGCCAGAACCCGGGCCTCATCGCCGCCCACTTCGCGCCATCGCCGATGCGCCCGCACTTCGGCACTGGCGGTCACATAAAGCTTCACCTCGGCCTCCGGGCAGATCACGGTGCCAATATCGCGCCCGTCCAGCACCGCGCCCCCCTCGCGCCGCGCGAACCGGCGCTGAAATGCCACCAATGCCGCCCGCACCTCGGGGATTGCCGCCACCCGGCTTGCCGCCTGCCCCGCCTCCAGCGCGAGCAGGACGGCTCCGAGGTGAAATCCACCGAACTCGAGCGCCTGACGGCCGAAGGCCTGACCCTCGTCGACCGGCGCAACTGCATGGACATGCTGCGCGATCACGCCGCCACCGAGTTTGTCCATCACACGGGCTCAGCCTGGCGCCCTCGCACCGGATCGATGGTGAACCGCCAG
>JALQTL010000202.1 GCA_023260935.1 Paracoccaceae bacterium | reverse complement strand
TGCGGGTTTTTATAGTTCAGGTGAACCACGAAACCGACATAAACCTGATTGTTTTCCAGATGATAGATGAAAGATCCGCCCCCCGCGTTCGACCCCAGCGGCCAACCCATCGTATGCGTGACCGTTCCTTCGCGGTGCTTGGCGGGGTCGATCTCCCAGATTTCCTTCATCCCGATGCCGAACTTCTGCGGGCACTTGCCCTTTGACAGGTCAAACTTCGCGATGACTTCCTTGGCCAGACTGCCGCGCACACCTTCCGACAGGAAGACGTATTTGCCGTGCAGTTCCATGCCGGGTTCGTAAGACGGCCCTGGCTCGCCGGTTTCGGGATCGCGGCCGAACTCGCCGGCCACAACGCCGGCCACGCGGTCCCCGTCATACACCAGTTCGCTGCACGACATCCCGGGGAATATCTCTACCCCCAACCCTTCGGCCACGCCCGCCATCCAGCGGCATACATTGGCCATCGACACGATATAGTTGCCGTGATTGTTCATCAGCGGGGGCATCGGAAAGTTCGGAATGCGCACCTGACCGGCCGGCCCCAGCATGTAGAAATTGTCCTGCCTGACCGGCACCTTGATCGGCGCATCCATCGACCGCCAGTCGGGCAGCAGCGCATCAAGGCCCGATGGGTCCAGCACCGCACCCGAAAGGATATGGGCCCCGACCTCGGACCCTTTTTCAAGAACCACCACCGACAGATCGCTGTCCAGTTGTTTCAGACGGATCGCGGCCGAAAGCCCCGCAGGCCCGGCCCCCACGATGACCACGTCGTAATCCATCTTTTCGCGAACGATCTGGTTCATGGCTTGTCCTTCACTTCGGGCGCGGGCCCGGAATCCCCTGCAAGTCTTGTGCCGTCGTCATTGCCGCATGGGAAGCCCCCGGTCAACCGTGACGCAACATCTCGTTTCCGCATCGCAGCATCATCGCAACTTTCTTTCCTTCCGGCGACATCCCGCCGCTTTCCGGCGCCATGCCCCCTTGCATTTGTCAGGCGCTTCCGCTTGGGTGAGCCAAAGACGTGCAAGCCATGGCCTCCGGCAGGGGGCCGTGGTTTCCTTTTTGGTGGATGATGACGATGGAAAAGATCCCGATGACCCGCAGGGGCTTTGACGCCCTGGACAGCGAGTTGAAAACGCTGAAATCGGTGGAGCGCCCGGCCGTGATCCGTGCCATCGCCGAAGCGCGCGAGCATGGTGATCTTTCGGAAAATGCCGAATACCACGCCGCGCGCGAAAAACAGTCCTTCATCGAAGGCCGGATCAAGGAGCTTGAGGGGATCTTGTCCCTTGCCGAGGTGATCGATCCTGCCAAACTGTCGGGCGCCATCAAGTTCGGCGCGACCGTCACCCTGGTGGATGAGGACACCGACGAGGAAAAGACCTATCAGATCGTGGGCGAGACCGAGGCCGATATCGAACGGGGTCTGCTGAACATCCGGTCGCCGCTGGCCCGCGCCCTGATCGGCAAGGAAGAAGGCGACAGTGTCGAGGTGAAAACCCCCGGCGGTGATCGCAGCTATGAAGTGGTCGGCATCCGCTTTCTCTGATTCCGATCCGCATTCAAGGGGGCGCCATGCCCGACAGTGACGAAAAACCGATCGATCTGGGCATCTTTGCCCGCGCCGGGGAGCAGCGCTTTTCAGTGACCGAAGGGGTCGCGGGCCTGCTTTCGGTTGTCTGGGTGATTGCCGTACTGGCCTATGTCTTTTCGGCACCCGAAGGCACCAGCGCGCTGGGTCTTGTCATGACGCTGCTGGTGGTCTTCCTGCCGCTTGCCCTGATATGGGCGGCTGCCACCACCCTGAGGTCCGTGCGGATCCTGCGGGCCGAAGCGGCGCGGCTGCAAGCCTCGGTCGATGCGATGCGCAATGCCTATATCGCCAGCCAGCAAACAGCGGCGGCCGGCCTGAAGCCTTCGGTCGAAAAGAAGATCGAAGAACTGACGCAGGCCGCCAAGCATGCCGAAAACGTGCTGGCCACCTTTTCCAGCCGGCGCGATGCGGGGCTTGTCGTCGCCTCGGCTGATCGCAAGGCCGCCCTTGTGGCCCCCGCGCCTGCGGCGGCCACAGACGAACAGCCAGGCCTTGCGCTTGGCACCCCGGCCGATCTGCTGCGCCCGCCGCTTTCCGTGGGCGATCTGATCCGCGCGCTGCAATTTCCCGAAAGCCCCGATGACAAAGAGGGCTTTCGCGCCCTGCGTCTGGCGCTGGAAGACCGCGAGGTGGCAAAGCTGATCCGCGCCGCACAGGACGTACTGACCCTGCTCAGCCAGGAAGGCATCTATATGGATGACCTGCGCCCCGACCGGGCCCGCCCAGAACTGTGGCGCCGCTTTGCCGCGGGCGAAAGGGGCGGCGGGGTATCGGCGGTGGGTGGCGTGCGGGATAGGTCGTCCTTGGCGCTGACTTCGGGGCGGATGCGCGAAGACCCGGTATTTCGGGATGCCGGGCACCATTTCCTGCGCACTTTCGACCGCGCTTTTCAGGCCTTTGAAAAGAACGCCACCGATGCCGAGATTGTCGAACTGGCCGATACCCGCACCGCGCGGGCCTTCATGCTGTTCGGCCGGGTGATGGGGGTGTTTGATTAGGGTGTAGCCACTGGCCGGGGCGCCGCGGCGCGGCGCAACCGATCATTGATGGCGCGGCCAAGGCCGTGGTCGGGGATCGGGGCAAAGGCGATGGCGGGCGCGCCCCGGGCCGTGGCCAGGTCATCGGCCTTTCGCAGGATTGAAAACAGGTTTGCCGCTGCTTCGACCAGATCACCGGCCGGCGACAGCGTCAGATCAGCCCCCGGGCAGGCAGGGCCGAAACCCACCCAAAGCTCCCCCCCCGCGGGCCGCGCGACGCCAAGGCGCACCGGCGCTTCGGGGGCGTAATGGCTGGCAAGCTGGCCGGGTGCCGTGGGTCTGTCAGGGGCAGCATGGGCCGCGTCGGGCAAGGGGCCCAGCATGGCCTCCAGCGCCTCGGCCGGAATACCGCCGGGCCGCAACAGACGGGGCGGGTCATCCATGGCCAGAATCGTCGATTCCACTCCGACCGAACAGGGGCCCGCATCCAGAATGGCCTCGATCCGCCCAGACAATCCGGCGCGCACATGCGCCGCCGTGGTGGGCGAAACCTTTCCCGAAGGATTGGCAGAGGGCGCTGCCAGCGGCCCGCCAAAGGCCCGGATCAGACGCTGCGCCACCGGATGCGCGGGCATCCTGACGGCCACCGTTTCCAGCCCCGCCGTCACCAGAGGCGACAACCCCGCCCCTTCGGCCAGCGGCAACACCAGTGTCAGCGCGCCGGGCCAGAAGGCGCGGGCCACGGCTTCGGCCTCGGGGCTGAACTGCGCAATCCGGCGGGCCTGCGCCATATCGGCCACATGCACGATCAGCGGGTTGAACTGTGGCCGCCCCTTGGCCGCGAAGATCCGCGCAACGGCGGTGCCATTGCAGGCATCGCCCGCCAGCCCGTAAACCGTCTCTGTCGGCATGGCGACCAGCCCGCCCGCGCGCAACACGGCAGCAGCTTGGGCGATGCCTTCGTCGGTTGCGGTCAGATCAAGGGTTTCCAAAGGCATGTGACGCAGCGTAGGTCTTGAGAGGATGGCCACCATGGCTAACCTGTGGTCAAGCCAATAAGGCCGGGCAAAGCTTTTGCCAAGGCCACCCCCGAACGCGAGGATGAAGATGCCTTACCGTGCCCCCATCGCCGATTTCCGTTTCCTGATGGATCACGTCACAGGTTTTGACCGGATCGCCGGAACCGACCGCTTTGCCGATACAACGCCGGAAATGGTGGAGGCGATCCTGACCGAGGCGGGCAAGATGGCCGAAACGGTGCTGGCGCCGCTGAACCGGGTGGGCGACAAGACGCCGGCACGGCTGGAAAACGGTGTTGTGCGCACACCGCCCGGCTTTGCCGATGGCTACCGCGCGCTTGCAGCCGGGGGCTGGGTGGCGATTGCGGCCCGCGCCGAACATGGCGGTATGGGCCTGCCGCTGACGCTTGCCACGGCGGTGAATGACATGTTCTCCTCGGCCTGCCTGTCGCTGCAATTGAACCCGCTGCTCACGCAGGGGCAGATCGAGGCGCTGGAACACCACGCCGACGATACGCTGAAGGCGCTGTATCTGCCCAAGCTGATTTCGGGGGAATGGAACGGCACGATGAACCTGACCGAACCGCAGGCCGGCTCGGACGTGGGGGCGCTGCGCACCAAGGCCGAACCAAAGGGCGACGGAACCTACGCGATTTCCGGCCAGAAGATCTTTATCACCTGGGGCGACAGCGATTTTCTGGCCAATACTGTGCATCTGGTTCTGGCCCGCCTGCCCGATGGCGGCCCCGGCACCAAGGGGATCAGTCTTTTCCTTGTGCCGAAGTTCATTCCAGATGACAACGGCGCCCCCGGCCGGCGCAATGACCTTCAGGTCGTCAGCCTTGAACACAAGCTGGGCATTCATGGCAGCCCCACCTGCGTGATGCAGTTCGACGGGGCGACGGGCTGGCTGGTTGGCAAGCCCCATGGCGGTATGGCCGCGATGTTCACGATGATGAACAATGCCCGTCTGGCCGTGGGGGCGCAGGGCGTTGGCATGGCGGAAATCGCCTATCAGCAAGCACTGGATTATGCCGGCAACCGCGTGCAGGGGCGCCCGGCGGAACCCGGCCGCTCCACCATCATCGGCCATGCAGATGTGCGCCGGATGCTGGCAACGATGAAAGCTCAGATCTTTTCGGCCCGCGCGATTGCCCTTTCCTGTGCCACGGCCATCGACATGGCCTCGGCCACCGGAGCCGAGGAATGGAATGCAAGGGCAGCATTGCTGACACCCATCGCCAAGGCCTATGGCACGGATGTGGGCGTTGCGGTCTGTTCGGACGGGGTGCAGTTGCATGGCGGCATGGGCTTCATCGAGGAGACCGGCGCCGCCCAGTTGCTGCGCGATGTGCGCATCACCCCGATTTATGAAGGCACCAACGGAATTCAGGCGATGGATCTGGTGGCCCGCAAGATGGCGGATGGCGGCGATGCCGCCTTCCGCCTGATCGGCGAGGTCGAGACATCGGCACAGGCTGCCCGCGATGCGTTGCCCGATCTGGCGGGGGATGTCTGGGCCGCCGCCGAAACGCTGCGCGAGGCGACCGAGGGGCTGATCGGGCAAGAACTGAATGACAGGTTTGCCGCCGCCGTTCCCTATCTGCGCGCCTTCGCACTGGTTCTGGGGGCGCATTTCCATCTGAAGGCCGCGATGGCCGAAGGTGGCACCGGCCCACGCACAGCCCTTGCCCGGGTGGCGATCCGCCGGCTGCTGCCCGAACATGTGGGGCTGCTGGTGCAGGTGCGCGAAGGCGCGGCCGACCTTTACGCCCTGTCGCCCGAGGATCTGGTGGCATGAACGGCATCAGCCATCCCTTCGCGGGCCCCCCTGCCGAGGGAGAGGTGCAGGAGGTGGCCGATGGCATCCTGTGGGCCCGCCTGCCCCTGCCGATGGCGCTGGACCATGTGAATGTCTATGCCCTGCGCGATGACGATGGCTGGACGCTGGTGGATACCGGCCTTGGTTCGGCCCGCGGGCGGGCATTATGGGAAAGGCTTCTTGCCGGGCCGCTGGGCGGCCTGCCCGTGCGCCGGGTGATCGTCACCCATCACCACCCCGATCATGTAGGCCTTGCCGGCTGGTTCCAGTCCCGCGGCGCCAGCCTGTTGATGACGCGCACCGCATGGCTTTATGCCCGGATGCTGACGCTGGACGAACAGCCCCTGCCCACGGCCGAAGCGCAGGCCTTTTATCGCCGCGCCGGCATGCCGCTTGACATGCTGGCCCGGCGGGCAGCAGAACGGCCCTTCAACTTCTGCGATGTGGTCCACCCCATGCCCACCGGCTTTCTGGCACTGACCGAAGGACAGGTGATCCCTATGGCTGGGCGCGACTGGATCGTGCGGCTGGGGTCAGGCCATGCGCCCGACCACGCAACCTTCTGGTCGGGCGACCTGATCCTTGGCGGCGATCAGCTTCTGCCCGGGATTTCGGCCAATATCGGCGTCTATCCAACAGAGCCAGAGGCCGACCCGCTGGCAGACTGGTTGGCATCCTGCCGACGGTTTCAGGGGCTGGCAACGGAAAGCCAGCTTGTGCTGCCGGGCCACAAGCTGCCCTTCATGGGCCTGCCGCTGCGCCTGCGCCAGATGATCGACAACCACGAAGGCGCGCTGGGGCGGCTGCTGCAACATCTGATGACCCCGCGCAGCGCGCATGACTGCTTTGCCCCCCTGTTCAAGCGCGAAATCGGCGCGGCAGAATATGGTCTGGCGCTGGTCGAGGCAGTGGCGCATCTGAACCACCTTTTCTACAAGGGGGCGGTGAACCGCACGGCTGGTGCCGAAGGGGAATGGATATGGCGGACAAAGACCTTGGCCACACGATCATGACCGCCGCCGAGGCCGAGGAAGAGGCGGCGCTGCCCAGGTCGGGCGCGGTGCATACAGACCCCGACGCCCCCGCCGGGGCCGAGGGCCGCCCCCTGCCGAAGGAGCTTGCCCGCCGCGCCCTTGCCAAGAAAAGCCCCGCCGAATGGGCCTATGACCGGGTGATCCTTTATATCCGCAACTTCGAGGAACAGCTGGACAGTGCGCATGAGGTGGCCATGGGCTTCACTGGCAGCGACGCGGGGATCCTGCGGATCGAAGGGGTTGGCTTTTACGAGCCGGACATCATCACCTTCTATGGCCGCGACGAAGACGGCGCACGCACACAGCTTATCCAGCATGTCAGCCAGTTGAACGTGATCCTGCGGGCCATCCCCACCAGCACGACGGAAGAACCGGCCCGTCGGATCGGCTTTCAGTTGACAAGCGGCTGGATGGGGGGCGATGCCGGCGACGGATCGGCCTGAAAGGCGAAGATCACATTCACCTTTGTCGCGCATTGCCACCCGTGACAGACGAAGGTGAATCGGTTATGGCACGAAGAAAGACGACGGAAGGGAACCGCAAGATGGCCGAATACAAGCATGGCAGCATGGATATCCGCACGCAGGAAAAGACCTTTGAAGGCTTTATCCGCATGGTTTCGTGGGGGGCAGCGATCTCGATCGGGGTGCTGATCTTCCTCGCACTTGCCAACGGCTGACCGGCAGTTCCGCATGATCCGCTTCATCCTTGCCCTTGTGGCCCTCTTGTCGCTTTCAGCTTGCGGGGCTCAACCGGAATGGGCATCGGACGAAGCCGTAGCGCAGGCCCGTTATGTGCATGACGGGCCGCCGGCGATCACGCTTTATACCGTGGTGTCGACGCGCAACAATTCGGGCGCGCATTCAGGCTTGATGATCAACGGATCGGAACGGATCATGTATGATCCGGCCGGAACCTGGCACCACCCGAACCTGCCGGAACGTAATGATGTTCACTTCGGGATGACCCCGAAGATGGTGAACTTCTACATCGACTATCACGCCCGTGAAACCTTTGACGTGGTGGAACAGACCATCGTGGTCACCCCCGAGGTGGCGGCCATAGCCGCGGCGCGGGCCAAGGCGCAAGGCGCCTCGCCCAAGGCGCTTTGTGCAAATTCCGTGTCCTCGATCCTGAGGGGGGTTCCCGGTTTCGAAGGCCTGCCCCGCACCTTCATGCCACTGAAATACATGGAAGCCTTCGGGAAACTGCCGGGCGTGACCACCCGAGTGATCCACGACGACGATGCCGACAACAACCACGGCGTTCTGATGGTGCAGGCCGGCGATCCGCGGTTGCAGTGATCAAAGCCACAACAGCGTGTAAAGCGTGGCGCCCCCGGCAAGAATGGCGCCAATCACGCTGCGCGTGACGATCCCCACAAGCATGGTCACCAGCGCCGCTGCAAGGCGCGGCGGATCAACCTCTCCGCCCGTCGCGGGCGGCCACAGCACCGCGGGCGCCACAAGCCCGGGCAGGATGGCCACCGCCGTATAGCGCAGCGCCCGCCGCAAGGCCGATGGCAGGGGCCGGTTGCCAAGGATGCCCAGGAAAGAAAACCGGATGACATAGGTGCCAACACCCAGCGCGGGCACCACAATCCAATACAGCAGCGGATCAACCGGCATGCGGCCCCCTGCGTTCCATCATCACCTCGGACAAGGCGCCCGCGGCCATCGCCAGACAGGCCGCCACCAGCAGCCCGGTGCCATAGGGCAACCAGGAAAACAGCAGCGCCGCCACGATCGATACCGCCGCCGAAATCACATGCGGGATCGACCGCAGCATCGGCGCACAGATAGCCAGAAAAGTGATCGGCACTGCGAAATCCAGCGCAAACTCCGGCGGGATGGACCGGCCGATCAGCGCCCCTGCCAGAGAGGCCGCGAACCACAAGGGCGCAATCGGCACCACCGAGCCAAAGAAGAAGGCAACCTTCTCCGGCAAGGTCAGGGCCGGCTTGCGGTCAAATTCCACCTGACAAGCGGCAAAGCTTTGATCAACCAGAAAATAGGCCATCAGCGCCCGCGTCCCAAGGCTGGCCCCACCCAGATGCGGGGCCATGGCCACCGAATACATCACCATCCGCAGGTTCACCGCCAGCGACGTGGCAAGGATCACCAGCGCCGGCGCATTTTCCTGCATCAGTTGCAGGGCCGCGAATTGCGATGCCCCGGCAAAGACGCTGACGGAAAACAGCATGACCTGAAGGACATCCAGCCCTGCCTCTGTGGCAACCACGCCAAACAGCAGGGCAAAGGGCCCCACCACGATGACAAAGGGGGCCGAGGCAAGGCAGCCGCGCAGAAAGGCGGAACGGATGGAGACGGTCATGGTTATTGGCTTTACCCGATGATCTTCCCGGCTTAGGCATTTCCGGGCGAAAGGAAAAGGGGGCGTTGCCGGTGAAAGTTGCGCACGGCTTGCCGGAACATTGCCGCCCACAGGCGGCGCGGCTTTACTGGCAGGCCTTCGGCAGCAAGCTGGGGCGGGTACTTGGGCCGGAACCCAAGGCGCTGGCCTTTCTGGAACGAGTCATTCAGGCCGACCATTGCCTTTACGCGCTTGGCCATGACGGCAGCTTGATCGGGCTTGCCGGCTTCAAGACCCCAAGGGGCAGCTTCT
>JALQTL010000067.1 GCA_023260935.1 Paracoccaceae bacterium | reverse complement strand
TCGATGTTTGGTGCGGTGCTGATGGGCTTTGGCGCCATGCTGGCAGGAGGATGCGCCATCGGCGCGGGCGTGACCGGCGGGTCGATCTTCGTGGCAACCGCCTGGCTTGCGCTTTTGTGCATGTGGATCGGAGCAGCAATCACCGATTTCGTCGTGGATCAGGGCGGCGCCCACAAGCACGCGGCCGCCTGACGGCAGCCGCGGCCCCTTTGCGCCTATTCGAATTCCATTTCCGCAAACACCACGCCGGCGTTCTTGGTGGCCAGGTCCTCGAACGTGTCCAGATACGACCAGCGCGACTGATCCACATAATAGGCCCCCGCCAGATCACCCCCGGCCTCCAGATGGGCTGCAATCTTTTCGCGCAGATCCAGAAGGTAATCGCGGGTATAGCGCGTAACTTGCGCCAGATTGGTGGGGTGGCCATGCCCGGGGATCACATAGGTGGGGGCAAGGGGCATCAGCGCCGTGTCCCATGTCTCGATCCAGCACAAGGTGCAAGTGCCTTCAAAGATCGGCGGCATGCGTTCGTGAAAGGCGATGTCGCCTGCCACCATCATCGACCATTCGGGAATCCAGACCTGCGTGTCACCCGGGGAATGGGCAGGGCCCAGATGCAGCACCTCGATCGTCAGGCCCCCCATCTCAATCACCTTGCGGTCGGTGAAGGTTTCGGTTGGTGCCACGATGACGGTGCCTTCGGCATTTTCGCGGGCATAGCGTTCCAGCGCCGCCAGATCCTGCCCCGCGCCATCAGCAAATTCCGCCGCAGCCTCTTCATGGGCGAGGATCGGCACGCCTTGCGCTGCCCAATAGCCGTTGCCCAGCATCGAATGGCCCTGCCCGTTTTCGTTGATCAGCAGTTTCACCGGCTGATCGGTAACCGCGCGGATTTCGGCATGCATCGCCTCGGCCAGTTTCCAGCTTGCCCCGCCATTGATGACGATCACCCCGTCGCCAGTGACGATAAAGGAAAGGTTGTTGTTGTGTCCGGCGTTTTCATAGGTCGGCGGGGCGGTGGCGCCGATGGCGGAAAAGACATGCGGGATCACCTCGACCGGTTTCGCGTAAAGCACCGATTGCGGGTAAAGATCGGGGATGTCTTCAAACGCGAAGGCGGGGCTGGCCAGCAGCAGAAGGGCAAGCCGTTTCATCATGACTCCACGAAACGGAAGCCGCCGTCGGCAAGGGACTCGGCCCGACCGATGCCCCCGCCGGGCAGGTGGAAACCGATCAGCGCCATCTGTTCGGCCGCCAGCCTGTCCAGCAACCGCCGCCGGGTGGCGGCGGCCATATCCTTGTCCTGATCCGAACCCGAGGCCCAGTCCGGGCGTTCAAAGGCAACGTGGTGGTTGCCGATGGCATCCCCGACAACCATCACCGCCTCGCTGCCCGACCGCAGTTCGAAGGCCATGTGGCCTGGAGTGTGACCGGCGGTCAGATGGGCCGCAACCCCGGGCAGAACCTCGGCCCCGTCGGTGATGAAGGTGGTCGCGTCAGCGATCACCGCCAGCCGGCGGGCGGCCCCGACGGCAAAGGTCGTGCGCGCCTCGCCAATGGTGTTCACCGTGTCGGGGTCTGTCCAGTAATCGAACTCAGCCTGCCCGATCATATGCGTGGCATTGGGAAAGAGCGGCTCGTCGAATTCGTCCAGCAGCCCCCAGAGGTGATCGGGGTGGGCATGGGTGAAAAGCACATGGGTCACATCCTCGACCGTCAGGCCAAGCGCATCGAAAGCCTCCAGCAATTTGCCGGCCGAGGGCTGGAAATCGGGGCCGGCGCCCACATCGAAAAGCACCGTATTGGTGCCATCGCGCAAAAGCGTGACATTGCAGGGCGGTGTCAGCTGGTCGGTGGGCAGGCCGTATTTCGCCACGATGGCCGCCATTTCATCCTGCGGCATACCGCCAAGAATGAAATCTCCGGGCAGCACCAGATTGCCGTCCGACAATGTATCGATCTGGAAATCCCCCAGCGTCAGGCTGGTGCCGGCCCAAACCCGGCGGGGCAGCAGCGGGGTTGCAAGGGCGGCGGTGGCAGAGGTCAGGAAATGGCGTCGCGTCAGCATCTTCTGTCTTGTCTCTCAGGGATTGGGGCAGGCTCGCATGCGGGCCTGCATGGGGTTCGGGTTCAGCCAAAGATGTCGGCGGTGATGCCGGCATACCAGCCAAGCGATTCTTCGTAAGTGGCCTTGCGCAGGGCCGCGTCTTCGCCGGTCTGGCTGACGAAGCTTTCGACCGAGGCAATCTTTTCCGGCGTCGGTTCATAGCTGGCTCCGACCTTCACGCCATCGTCGGGCGCGATCAGCGACCAGCAGGTGTTGGAATAGCGGGCGGGAAAGATCCGTGACCCCAGAAGCTGCCCGCGCAGGGCATTTGCTGCAACCTTCGCCTGGGCATTGGCCGAAAAACCGGATTTCGGCATGTCACCCTGCGCCGAGGCATCGCCCAGCACCCAGACCGTATCATCCACCCGCGAGGCCATGGTCTCGGGCATCACCGGCGCCCATCCGCTGTCATCGGTGACGCCGGCAAGGGCTGCGATCCGCCCCGCCACCTGCCCGGGGATGACGTTGCAGCAATCGACCTTCATCGCCTCGCCATCCACAACCACCTCCATCGTGGCCGGCCTCACCTCGGCCGAGGCGCCGCCGAAATCCGGGCCGATCCGTTCGATCATGCCGGGGTAATGGGTCTGCCAGCCTTCCTCGAAAAGCGCCTGTTTGGAAAACTTTTCCTTTGGATCGATCAGCAGGATCTTGGCCGTGGGGTTCGACTGCTTCAGCAGATGGGCCACCATGCTGATCCGCTCATAGGGCCCAGGCGGGCACCGATAGGGATTCGGCGGCGCGATCATCGCAAAGACCCCGCCCTGCGGCATGGCCTCGATCTGCGCCTTCAGCAAAAGGGTCTGCGGTCCGGCCTTGTAGGCATGGGGCATGATGTCCTGATCGGACAGCGACCAGCCGGGAACCGATCCTTCGCGGAAATCGATGCCCGGGGCCAGAACCAGCCGGTCATAGATAAGACTTTGCCCACCCGCCAGCGTGACGCTGCGCGCGGCCCTGTCAACGGCGGTCGCCGTATCGGTGATGACGGTAATGCCCATGTCGGACAGCCGGGAATAGCCGTGCTGAAGGCTTTCGAAGTCACGAAAGCCCCCAAGGTAAAGGTTGGAAAAGAAGCAGGTGGTATAGATGGGGTTGGCCTCGACAAGGGTTATATCAAGACCCCCCTCACTGTCCTTTGCCAGATAGCGCGCCATCGTGGCCCCCCCTGCCCCGCCGCCAATGACAACCACGCGCGGCCTGCCTTGCGCCCCCACCATCGGCGCCTGCAACAGCGCCCCCGTGGCAAGGCCGGTTCCAATGAAACTGCGTCTGGTCAGGGTCATGGGGCATTCCTTCAGGGCTTCTTGCAGGAGCAAGGGGTGAACGCGGGGCACGGGCCCTAGTCTTGATCGGCAAAGAAAGCGGCCAGAGCCGCAATTTCATCGTTCGAAAGGCGGCTGGCCATCATCTGCATCACGGGGTGGGGCCGCAGGCGCTGCTTATAGGCATGCATGGCCACCACGAAATCCTCTTCCGGCCAACGGGTGATCGACGGGATGCCTTGGTCCGTTCCGTCACGCTGGTGGCAGGTGGTGCATTCCGCCGAAAGATATTCGCCATAGTCGCGGTCCCCCTTGATCGCCAGAACCGCCGCGTCCAGGTCCGGGTCTGTCTTGCGCGCCGTGGGTTCCGCCTCGGGGATGTTCTGGGGCCGGTCGGAATGAAGGCGCAAAAAGGCCAGAAGGTCGGCGCGTGCAGCGGCATCCTTCAGGCCGCGATAATTCATCCGCGTGCCCGAAATCAGCGCCTTGGGGTTCTCGACATAGGCTTCCAGCGTTTCCAGCGTCCATGTCAGACCGTCATTGCCCATCCGCGCCATGGACTTCGAATATTCAAACCCCGGAACCGCACCGGCACGGCGGCCGAACAGGCCGGTCAGACGCGGCCCGATGCGGTTTTCGGCATCAGGCCCGATACGGTGGCAGACCGAACATTCCCGGTTGAACAGCACCGCCCCGCGGCTTTCATCCCCCAGACTTTCGGCCGCTGCCGGCAGGGAACCGACAGCGGCAAGGACCAGCGTGAGGAGGAGGCCACGCCAGCCCGACATGTTATCCGCCCAGACTGGACAGATAGGCGATGACGGCGGCCCGGTCCTCTTCCGACTTCAGGCCCGCGAAAGACATCTTCGTGCCCTTCATGAAAGCCTTTGGATTTTCCAGAAACGCCTGAAGGCTGGCTTCGTCCCAGACAAGGCCTGCTTCGGCCATGGCCAGAAGCGGCTTGGAATACTTGAAGCCGTCCACCACGCCCGCCGGATGGCCGACAATGCCGTTCAGCACCGGGCCCGTGGCGTTCTTGGCGCCGTCGCCCACCTTGTGACAGGCGGCGCATTTCTTGAACACCTTTTCCCCCGCCTCAACCAGCGCCGGGTCGGCGCTTGCCACAGCGTCGGCTGCGGGGGCTTCTGCCGCCTCAACCGCTTCAGCCACCGCTTCAGCAGCGGGCGCTTCGGCGGCCGCTTCGGTCACGGATGCCGTGCCAGCATCGGCAGCGGCAAAGATCGCAGGGATCGTGCCGGCGGGTTTGCCATCGGGGTCTTCCGGGGTCACGTTCAACTCGATTGCCCGCTTGGTCACCTTCGGCGCGCCTTCGGCACAGTT
>JALQTL010000092.1 GCA_023260935.1 Paracoccaceae bacterium | reverse complement strand
GTTTGCGTCTGGCCGGGGATGTTCGACACGAAGGTGATGGTGGCGCCGAATTCCCCCATGGCCTTGGCAAAGGCAAGGATCGCCCCGGCGATGATGCCGGGCAGGATCAGCGGCAGCGTCACGGTGACAAAGACCATGAGGCGCGAGGCGCCAAGGGTGGCGGCGGCCTGTTCCAGCTTTGGGTCCACCGCCTCGATCGCAAGGCGGATGGCGCGCACCATCAGCGGGAAGGCCATGACCGCCGCCGCCAGCGCCGCCCCGGTCCAGCGAAAGGCGAAGACAAGGCCGAACCACTGATCCAGAAACTGCCCGACCGCCCCCTTGCGGCCAAAGGTCATCAGCAGCAGATAGCCGGTGACGACGGGCGGCAGGATCAGCGGCAGAAGCACGATGCCGTTCAGCAGCGACTTGCCCCAGAAGGACCAGCGCGCAAGGGCATAGGCCAC
This sequence comes from Paracoccaceae bacterium, assembly GCA_023260935.1. Taxonomy (GTDB): domain Bacteria; phylum Pseudomonadota; class Alphaproteobacteria; order Rhodobacterales; family Rhodobacteraceae; genus Pseudotabrizicola. Next base: position 6,886 of record JALQTL010000092.1, on the reverse strand, counting down.
GAAGACGCCAAGGGGCAGGCTGAGGGCGACAGCCCAGAACGACACCCGCAGCGACAGGGCAACGGCCTGCCATTCCTCGGGGGTCAGCCAAGCTTCCATCCTGTGCCGCTTTCCTTTGCCGTCAGTTCAGGATCACGAACCCTTCGGCGGCAAATCTGGCATTCCCCCCGGCCGAGGACAAGGCTTCGAAAAAGGCCCGGTCGGCTTCATCGGTGGCGCCGGTCAGAAGGGCGCCGGGGTAGGTGATGGGCGGGTGGCTTGCCGCCGGAAAGACGCCAACGATGGAAACACCCGGGTCGGCAGCGGCATCGGTGGCATAGACGATGCCAAGGGGCGCCTCGCCCAGCGAGACAAGGGCAAGGGCTGCGCGCACGTTATCGGCCTGCGCGACCGAGGCTTCCACGCTGTCCCACAGCCCAAGGCCTTGCAGCGCGGCCTTGCCATATTGGCCGGCAGGCACGGCATCGACCAGCGCCATCGCCAGCTTGCCGCCGTTCAGCATCGCGGCCAGATCGGTATCCGGGGTGATCTGGGCCTGCGGCAGACCGGCGCCATGGCCCACCAGCACCAGCGCATTGCCGAAAAGATCGCGCCTTGTGCCGGGCTGGATCAGGCCTTCGCTTTCCACCTGATCCATCCAGTTTTCCGCCGCCGACAGGAAGATATCGGCCGGGGCGCCCTGAATGATCTGCTTGGCCAGGGCGCCAGAGCCGGCATAGCTGATGGTGACCTGATGGCCGGTCGCGGCCTGAAAATCCTGCGCCACCGCGTCCAGCGCGTTCTTCATCGAGGCGGCGGCAAAAACCACCACCTCATCGGCAAGGGCCGGGGCCGCCCCCAGCGCAAGACAGACCGACAGGAGGGGAAGGCGAAGGGGAAGGGACATGGGGCGGCTCCGCGTTATGTTCACGAAGAAATAACGGAAGCAGGCGGGGTGTGGCAAGCGTTATCTTTCGCCAGACATATCGCCCGGGCTGGGGCCGGGCTTCAGCATCGCCTCCAGCAGGGTGATCTTGGGGCGGGCGGCGGCAAGCGCGGTGGCCACGACATCGCCGTAAAGCGCCAGCACCCGTTCCCCGGCCGGGGTCAGATGGGCGCCGCCGCCCCCTGCCCCGCCCCTTGCACTGCTGACCAGCGGATCGCGGAAGGCTGTGTTCATCTCCTCGACCAGCATCCAGGCGCGCTTGTAGCTCATCCCCATTTGCCGACCGGCGGCCGAGATGGAGCCGGTATCGCGGATATGCCCCAGCAGGGCCGCCTTTCCGGGGCCCAGCATGGCATCGTCAAAAAGGATGCGCAGTTTCAATTCGGTCATCACCCGGCCCCTGACCACCCCAGCTTCCCCGATCATCTGGGTCAGGCCGCGAAGGTCAAGGGGCAGCGGTTGGCGGCAACCGGTCAGCCCAGCCGCCAGCCTTCGCGGGTCAGCTGGTCGGTGACCTGCCCGATGGCGGCGGCAAGGGTTTCCACCACGAAATCGGCATCGGTTTCGGTCATCACCAGCGGCGGGGACATCACGTTCAGATGGCCCATGGGGCGGACCATCAGGCCCATCGCCTCGGCCGCGTCAGAGATGCGCTTGGCCTCGTTCGCCTCGTCCGGGAGGGGGTCTTTGGTGGTCTTGCTGGCCACGCTTTCCACGCAGACCATCAGCCGCCGTCCGCGCACCTGACCGATCAGGGGCAGGTCTTCCAGCGCGCCAAGGCGGTCAAGGAAATAATCACCCACCCGCGCGGCCTGATCCAGCAGGCCTTCGCGTTCGATGATCTCAAGGTTCTTCAGGGCCGCGGCGCAAGAAACGGGATGGCCGGAATAGGTGAAACCGCTGGTGAACCAGCGGTCACCGTCAGAGGCCATCGCTTCCCAGATACGGTCTGAAAAGATCACCGCGCCCAAGGGCAGATAGCCCGAGGTCAGGCCCTTGGCGCAGGTGATGATATCGGGCGTCACGCCAAATTCCGCTTGGGACGCGAACCAGTGGCCAAGGCGGCCGAAGGCGGTGACCACCTCATCGGCGATGAAAAGGATGTCATGCTGCTGGCAGATCTGCCAGATCCGGCGCAGATAGTCCTTTGGCGGCACGATCACCCCGCCCGAGGCCTGAATCGGTTCCGCGATGAAGGCGCCCACGCGGTCGGGCGTCAGTTCGGCCAGCTTGGCGGTGAATTCCGCCACCAGAAAATCGCAGAAGGCCGCTTCGTCCATGCCGTCCGGCGCGCGGTAGGGGTTGGGGGCGGTCAGGTGGTGGATGCCCGCCTCCTTATACAGGAACCCCGGCACCCGGTCGCCCGGGCGCTTGCCCAGCGATTGCCCGATATAGGTGGAGCCATGATAGCTCATGTTCCGGGCGATGATTTCGGTCTTGTCGGGGTGGCCTTTGGCACGTTGGTAGAACTGGACCATGCGCCATGCGCTATCCACGGCCGTTGACCCGCAGGTGGTGAAATGCACCCGGTTCAGATCGCCCGGCGCAAGGGCGGCGAGACGCGCCGCAAGCAGGGCCGAGGGCACGTTGGAGGCATCGACAAAGGTGTTGGAAAAAGCCAGCTTCACGGCCTGATCGGCAATCGCTTCGGCCATTTCGGCCCGGCCAAGGCCGATGTTGGTGCACCACATGCCACCCACGGCATCAAAATACTTGCGCCCCGCCGTATCCCAGAGCCAACAGCCCTCTCCCCGTTCGAAGACCAGCGACCCGTCGCGTTCGAAACTGCCGAACTGCGTCCAAGGGTGCAGAATGTGCCGTCTGTCCATCTGCCAGATGTCTTCGGGCGTGCTGATTTTCGGGGCAAGGGCGCTTTTCATACGGCTCTCCGGTTGGTTGCGAGTGCCGGCAGTCTAGCAGTTTGATCAAATTCTGGCCACAGCTATAGGTGGGGGCTACCCCAGATATGGGGGGGCAAAGGTTGACGCCCCCCACGATGCGGCCCTGCCCCCGCGATGCGGCCAGAAGCAGGCCGAATCAGGAAAGGGGCAGATCAAGGAAGGGGTTGGGCGCGTTCCACCAGACGGGCAAAGAAGCTGGCCCCGATCGGCGCCGCCTCGTCATTGAAATCAAAGGCCGGATGATGCAGTCCCGCCCCCGGCCCGGTGCCAAGGAAGAGATAGGCGCCCGGCCGGGCTTCGAGCATGTAGGAGAAATCTTCGGACCCCATCTCGCGCCCGGCGCGGGCATCGACGGCGGCCTCACCTGCCACCTCGACCGCCACATCGGCGGCGAAATCGGCATTGGCCGGGTGGTTCACGGTGGCGGGATACCCCCAATCATAGTTGATGTCGGCCGTCACGCCATAAGCGGCGGCATGGCCTTCGACGATCTCATGCACCCGGCGGCGCAACAGATCGCGCACCTCGGGGCGGAAGGACCGGATCGTGGCGCAGAAGGTGGCCACTTCGGGAATGATGTTCGAGGCGGTGCCGGCGTGGATCTGGGTGACAGAGATCACCGCCTCGTCCATGGCATAGACATTGCGGGGGATGATCGTCTGGATTGCCCCCACCATGCCCACCACGGCCACCACCGGGTCAACACAATCATGTGGCGTGGCCCCGTGCCCGCCCTTGCCCGTGACCGTGACCCATGCCGTATCGACCGAAGCCATCAGCGGCCCCGGCGTGGTCTGGAAATGGCCAAGGGGAATGTTCGGGGCGTTGTGGATGCCGTAGACCTGCGCGATATCGAACCGGTCCATCACGCCTTCCTGCACCATCACATTGCCGCCGCCGCCCTCTTCCTCGGCCGGCTGGAACAGGAAGGCAACGCGGCCGGCAAAATTGCGTGTTTCGGCCAGATAGCGTGCGGCCCCCAGCGCCATGGTCACATGGCCGTCATGGCCGCAGGCGTGCATCCGCCCCGGCACGGTAGAGGCGTAGGGCGCCCCGGTCAGTTCATCAATCGGCAGGGCATCCATATCGGCGCGGATGCCGATGGTGGGGCCCGGCGCGCGGCCGTTGATGATGGCGACAACCCCGGTCCTTGCGATGCCTTCGTGAATCTCGTCCACCCCGAATTCACGCAGCCGTTCGACGATGAAGGCCGCGGTCTGGTGGCAGTCGAACTCCAGCTCCGGATGGGCATGAAGGTGCCGGCGCCATGTCTTCATATCCTCGGCATAAGCCGCTATTCGGTTCAGGACGGGCATCGGCTTTCCTTCACGCTTGAAACTGTCGGGGCCCCGGGGAAACCCCGGGCTTTGCCAAGGGATAGCCCCCCCGCCCGGCGAAGGCCAGAGCGTCCTTTGCCCGGCAGGCGGCAGGCATCGGGAATCCGCCGGGGATGGCCCCGGACGGGCGGCGCGTCTAAGCTTTGCGCGAAAACCACAACAGGATGCGCCCATGCCCCCCTTTGCCCCCGCCCAGCCCGACCGCGACACGGGCGATGCAGATGCCCGCAGCACCGGCGCGCGGATGGAGCGTCTGGAACAGATCATGGCCCGCCTGCGCGACCCTGAAACCGGCTGCCCCTGGGATCTGGAGCAGGATTTCGCCAGCATCGCGCCCTATACGATCGAGGAGGCCTATGAGGTGGCCGATGCCATCGAACGCAAGGCATGGGGCGAATTGCGGGGGGAACTGGGGGATCTGCTGTTCCAGTCGGTCTATCACGCGCAGATGGCGCAAGAGGCCGGGCTGTTCGATCTGGCCGATGTGATCGGCGCGATCAGCGACAAGATGGTGGACCGCCACCCGCATGTCTTTGGCAGCGAATCGCGCGACAAGACGGCCGATCAGCAGACCGCCGACTGGGAGGCGAGAAAGGCCGCCGAGCGGGGCCCGGCCCGGGTGCTGGACGGGGTGGCGTTGGGCCTTCCGGCGCTGACGCGGGCGGTGAAGTTGCAAAAACGCGCCGCGCGGGTGGGTTTTGACTGGCCCTCGACCGATGAGGTGGTGGCCAAGATCGCCGAGGAGGCGGCCGAACTGGTCGAGGCGCGGGACCGTCTGACCGAGGCCGAGGTGGCCGAGGAATTCGGTGATCTGATGTTTGTCATGGCAAATCTGGCACGGCACCTGAAGGTGGACCCCGAAGCCGCCCTTCGCGCCGCGAATGCCAAATTCACCCGACGCTTCCAAAGGATCGAGGATTGGCTGGCCGAGGCCGGGAAGACGCCGGCGCAATCCGATCTGGCCGAAATGGACGCCCTGTGGAACCGCGCCAAGGCCGAAGAGAAATCTGGGGGGAAGAAAGCTGCGGCGAAATAACCAAGTTCTTCTGTCGGGTATTGACCCGAGTAAAATTGTCAGCTTTAAGGGCGGCATAAATTCCGACCAAAGGACTCAGACATGCGCCTCCGTTTCAGCCTTCTTGCCCTCTCGCTCACCTCGGTGGCCCTGCCCGCCCTTGCCGATGAGATCAACGTCTATTCGCACCGCCAGCCCGAACTGGTGCAGCCGCTGGTGGATGCCTTTACCGCCGAAACCGGCATTGCCGTGAACATCGCCTTTGTGGACAAGGGCATGGCCGAACGGCTGGTGGCCGAAGGCGACCGCAGCCCCGCCGATCTGGTGCTGACGGTGGATATCGCCCGCTTGCAGCAGATCGTGGATGCCGGTGTGACGCAAGCGGTGCAATCGGATGTGCTGGAGGCGAATATCCCCCCCACCATGCGCGATACCGGCGACCAGTGGTTCGGGCTGACCACCCGCGCCCGCATCGTTTATGCCAGCAAGGACCGTGTGGCGACGGGCGAGGTCACGACCTATGAGGATCTGGCCGATCCGAAGTGGCAGGGCCGCATCTGCATCCGGTCGGGGCTGAACGATTACAACGTGGCCCTGGTGGCCGCGATGATCGCCCACCACGGCGAGGAAGCCACGAAAACCTGGCTGGAAGGGGTGAAGGCAAATCTGGCGCGCAAACCCGAAGGGGGCGACCGCGATCAGGTGAAGGCGATCTTTGCCGGGCAGTGCGATATCGGCATCGGCAATACCTATTACATCGGGCAGATGCTGGCCGACCCCGATCAGAAGGAAGCGGCCGAATCCGTGCGGATCGTCTTCCCGACCTTTGAAGGGGATGGCGCGCATCTGAACATCTCGGGCGTGGCGATGACCAAGGCCGCGCCGAACAAGGAAAACGCACTGAAGTTCATGGAATGGCTTTCCAGCGACGAGGCGCAGCGCATCTATGCCGAAACCAACAACGAATTCCCGGTGAAGCCGGGCGTTGCGAAATCGGCGCTGGTGGCAAGCTGGGGTGAGTTCACCCCCGACTCGAAGCCCCTGACCGAAATCGCCGCCCTGCGCCCGACCGCGCTGAAGTTGATTGAAGAAGTGAACTTTGACGGCTAATCCATTGGAAATGAAAATCAAAGCCTCGGGCGCAATCCCGGGGCTTTTGCCGTTCACATCCCCTTGACCGTCAGCACCGTAGGCAGGTGGCGCGCGGCTTCGACCCAGCTTTCGCATTCGTCCGTGCTGGCAAAGACAGAGCCGGAATTGGTGCCGAAACAGGCGCCCGCCGGGGTTTCCGGGTCTACGGGCATGGTTTGCCGCAAAACCGTGAAGAAACAGGCGCTTTGCGGCAGACCTTCACGCGTTGCGGCCCAGCCATCTTGCCCCGCCGCCGCGATGCCGAGCCAGAGTCCACCCCTGCCATCGGCAAGGATGCTGTGAAGCGTCGCCCCGCAGCGCCCTGCTGCCAGTCTTCGGCCCGGGGCCAGACTGGCACGGGCAAGCCGGCAAGCGCCGCGAAATGTTTTTACCGTCTGGACAAATCGGCGCCCCCGCGCTTCCCTGCGACGCAACCGGAGGCCAGCATGACCAGACATCCCCGCAAGATCATCATCGATACCGACCCCGGCCAGGACGATGCCGTTGCCATCCTTCTGGCCCTTGCCAGCCCCGAGGATGTAGAGGTGCTGGGCATTACCGCCGTGGCGGGCAATGT
>JALQTL010000050.1 GCA_023260935.1 Paracoccaceae bacterium | reverse complement strand
GACGGACGCCCGGACCCGGATATTCAGGTTTCCATCCTTCCCCTGCGGGTGATGAACCTGGTCTGGCGCGATCGGGCGGGCCAGCCCCACCCCGGCGACACGATCGTGGCTGATCTGGAGACATCCGAGGCCAATCTGCCTGCGGGCACGCTTTTGCAGGTGGGCACGGCGGTCTTGCGAGTGTCAGGCGTGTTCAACGATGCCTGCGTGAAGTGGAAGCAGCGCTATGGCGCGGATGCAAAGGCGTGGATCACTGCACCGGGCCATCCCGCCCTGCGTCTGCGCGGTATCCTTTGCGCGGTTGAGCGCGACGGCATGGTGACGCTTTCCGACCGCATCCACCGGCTGTAGGGGCGGGCTTCCCGGGTCACATCCCCTCGCCCGGGGCGCGCTGGGCGCGGCGCCAGCCGATGCAGGTGGCCACGGCCTCTTCCGCGACGGCGGCCCAGCGGTGCAGGCCGGCTTCCTGCCCGTCGGCAAGCCATAGGGTCACGCGGGTTTCGCCTTCGTGCAGGTCCATCGGGGCGTCGGGGTGGCGCGCGGCCCATGCGGCCAACTGCGCGGCCGAGGCGCGGACCGGCCATTGCAGTGCAAGCCGCCAGCCCCCACCTTCACGCGTGGCGGTAAATTCGACCGAGGAAGACCAGAGCCGGGCATGCAGGATGCCGTCGTCTTCCTCGACCCCCGGAAAGCCGGCAGCCATCAATGCGCTCTTCATGCCACCAGCGCCTCGGCCTTCTTCAGGTCAACGCTGACAAGCTGGCTGACGCCCTGTTCGGCCATGGTCACGCCGAAAAGCCGATCCATCCGGGCCATGGTGACGGCGTGGTGGGTGATGATCAGGAACCGGGTATCGGTGCGGCGGGTCATTTCATCCAGCAGGTCGCAGAAGCGGGTGACGTTGGCATCGTCCAGCGGGGCGTCCACCTCGTCCAGCACGCAGATCGGGGCGGGGTTGGCCAGAAAGACGCCAAAGATCAGCGCCAGCGCCGTCAGCGTCTGTTCGCCCCCCGACAGCAGCGACAGCGTGGCCAGTTTCTTGCCCGGCGGCTGGCACATGATTTCAAGCCCCGCTTCCAGCGGATCATCGGATTCAACCAGCACCAGACGCGCCTCTCCGCCCCCGAAAAGATGGGTGAAGAGGGTGGAGAAATTGGCGTTCACCTGTTCGAATGCGGTCAACAGCCGTTCGCGGCCTTCGCGGTTCAGCCCGGCGATGCCGGCCCGCAGCTTCTTGATCGCCTCTTCCAGATCGGTCTTTTCCTGCAAAAGCGTGGCATGTTCGCCGCCCACGGTCTTCAGGTCTTCCTCGGCCCGCAGGTTGACGGCGCCAAGCGCCTCACGCTGGCGTTTCAGGCGCTGCACCTCGATATCCAGAGATTCGGCATCGGGCATGGCGTCGGGATCGACGGCCAGCCGCGCCAGAAGATCGGCCGGGGAACAGCTTGCCTCTTCCTCGATGCGTTCGGCGGCATAGGCCACGGTTTCGCGGGCGGCCTCGGTTCGGGCCTCGGCGCGGGCGCGGGCCTCGCGCGCTTCGCCTGACAGGCGCTCGGCCTCGCGCTCGGCAAGTTGCGCCTCGCGCAGGGCGGCTTCGGCTTCGGCAAGGGCATCGGCGGCGGTGCGGCGGCGGGCTTCGGCGGTGTCGATCGCATCGGTCAACTCGTCGCGCTTGGCAGCAATCTCTTCGGGGGCGGCGCTGGCCTCCTCCAGTTCCTCTTCGGCCTCGGCGCGGCGTTCGGCCAGCTCGGCGCTGCGCTTTTCAGCCGTTTCCAGCCGGTGCCGCCAGCCCGAAAGCTCCTTTTGCGCTTCTTGCCGGCGACGGATGCGGGCCTCGCCCTCGCGTTTCAGTTCATCATGGGCCGACCGGCGGGTCAGCATTGCCAGACGTGCGGCCTCGACCACCACCTTCGACGCCTCGACCTTGTCGCGGGCGGCGTCCAGATCGGGCAGCTCGGCCTGCCCGGCCTCGGCTTCCTTCATCCGCGCGCGGGCCGCCATCGCCTCGTCCTCGAACCGCGCGACGGCCAGCCGTGCAGAATCGAGCTTGCCCCCGGCGATCGACTTTTCGGCCTCGGCCCGGCTGGCGGCGCGGTTGGCCTCGGCTACCTTCTGATCGGCGGCGCGGCGGGCCTCGCGGGCCATCTGATCGGCGCGGGCCAGATCGGCCAGACGGGTCTGCAAGGCCTCATGCGCCAGACGTGCGCCATCGGCCCGGGCGGCGACCTCTTCCAGATCGCGCTTCAGCCCCACCAGACGGTTCAACTGCTGCAAGCGGGCGGCGGCGGCGCTGGGCGCATCTTCGGCACTGGCGCGGAACCCGTCCCAGCGCCACAGATCGCCTTCAAGACTGACCAGCCGTTGCCCCGGGCGCAGCGCCGGTTGCAGGGCTGCCCCTTCGGCGCGGTCCACCAGCCCGATCTGCGACAGGCGGCGGTCCAGCACGGCGGGCGCGGTTACATGCGCGGCCAGAGGCCGGGCGCCATCGGGCAGCGGGGCGGTGGCGTCATAGCCCGGCAGAACGGTCCAGCCCGACCCGGCATCTGCCGCCACTTCCGGCGCCCGAAGGTCATCAGACAGCGCGGCGCCAAGGGCCTTTTCGAAGCCCGGTTCCACCGTCAGCCTGTCCAGAAGCTGATGGCCGGCCTGCGATTCCCGCGCCACCAGACGGGCCAGCGCCGCCACCTCGGCGCGCAGGGCGTTGGCCTCGCCCTCGGCCTCGCCCCGGGCGGCGCGGGCCTCGGCTTCGCGGCCCTGTGCGACCGCGCGGGCGTTTTCGGCAAGTTCCAGCGCCTCATCGGCCTTGTCCGCCAGCGTCTGTGCGGCCTCTTGCCCTTCGGTCGCCGTCTCGAAGGCCTCGGTTGCACGCTCCAGCGCTTCGCGCGCGGCTTCCACCGCGTCGCGGGCCTTTGCTGCCTCGGCCTCGGCGCGGTCCAGCGTGGCGCGTGTATCGGCCAGAAGCCGCTGGGCCGACTGGTGGCGTGCGGCCAGCCGGGCGGCATCTTCGGTTGCCTCGCTGAGCAGGGTTTCCCGGTCCGACAGGATCGCCCCCGCCTCGCGGGCGGCTTCGGCCGCTTCGGCAAGGCGTTCGTCATGGCCTTCATGGGCGCGCTGCACCTGCGCTATTTCCCAATCCAGCCGCGAGATGGTTTCGCCAGCGTCGCGGTTCAGCCCGGCCTCACGTTCCATATCGCGGCCAAGCTGCGCGATGCGGCCTTTCAGCGTTTCGATCAGTTGCATCGCGCGGGCTTCCTGATCGCCCAAGGCATCGCGTTGCAAGACAAGACGTTGCAGGATGGCCGCGGCCACGGCCTCTTCCTCGCGTCGGGGGGGCAGGGCGTCTTCGCGGGCTTCGCGCGCCTTCGCGGCAGCGCGGGCCGCGGCATCGGCCTGCGAGGCTGCGACAAGGCGGTCGCGCAGTGTGGCTTCGGCTTCGGCGCGGGCCAGTTCCGCCTCGCGCCAGCGGCGGAACAGCAGCATCCCTTCGGCGCGGCGCAATTCCTCGCCGATCTCGCGGTAGCGGGCGGCCTGCCGGGCCTGACGCGTCAGGGTGGCAAGGTGCTGGGCCAGACCTTCCAGCACATCATCGACCCGCAAGAGGTTCTGTTCGGCGCCGTTCAGTTTGAGTTCCGCTTCGTGGCGGCGGGCATAAAGGCCGGAAATGCCAGCGGCTTCTTCCAGAATTCGCCGCCGCGCCTTGGGCTTGGCGTTGATCAGTTCCGAAATCTGGCCCTGCCGCACCAGCGCAGGCGATGCCGACCCGGTCGAGGCATCGGCGAAAAGCATCTGCACATCGCGCGCGCGCACATCCTTTGAATTCGCCTTGTAGGCACTGCCGGCATCGCGGGTGATCCGGCGGGTGATTTCCAGCACATCGGCATCGTTGAAGCCCGAGGGCGCCAGCCGTTCCTGATTGTCGATCACCAGCGAGACTTCGGCAAAATGGCGCGCCCCGCGCGTGGCGGCGCCGGCGAAGATCACATCCTCCATCCCGCCGACCCAGCACACCCAGCTCGTCTACCTCGAGCACTCCAAGGCGCTGACGTACGACGGGTTCGCAGGCCGCGAGTCGCCCGTGCAGGCCTTCCAGGTGCTCTTCGGCGCCGAGGGCCTGATGAACCCGGGCCGGAAGACCG
>JALQTL010000396.1 GCA_023260935.1 Paracoccaceae bacterium | reverse complement strand
TGGCATAGTTTGAAGGGCTGCGGAATGGGGTGATGCCGTCTTCTGTCCAGCGCAGGATGCGGTTGTTCGGGATGTCCGAGAACAACAGGCAGCCGGCATCGCCGAACCAAACCGGGCCTTCCACCCAGTCAAAGCCCGTGGCCAGACGCTTCACCGGGGCATTGCCCAGCACGAAGGCGCCGAATGCCGGGTCGATCACTTCGAAGAAGGACATGACAGGCTCTCCTCTTGTCCATGTTTGTTATCGATACCAATCACGGGCGTCAAATCGAAAGGACCGCAGAGTGACCCATCCCATTGCCACCGAATAGCTGCGCGAAGGGGGCGAATGGCCATGCCTGCCGCCGCTGTGCCGACGGTCAGGCGCTCGGATGTGCCGCAGGGCATCGTCATCATAGAAGCTACGGCCATTCATCTTGGGTCCATCTGCATGGCCGGGGCAAAGGTGCTGTCGCTGTTCTTGGTCCGGGCGAAGGCGCAAAGGGCCGCCTCTGTCGGGAAGCTTTCGGGCTGTGTTTCCGAAGCTGTCCGCCTTGCCATTTCGGCAGCCATCGGTGTGGGGTGGGCCACGGGCGAGGAAGAGATGGCCGTGGCCGCTGCCGCGCGGGCCGCGATTGGTCTGATCCCGCCCCCGGCCCCTGCTCTGCCGCTAGCGCGTGGAAAACACGATCTGCGCCTTCATTGCGATCGTCCGGTCAGAGGCCAGAGCAAAGGCTGCTTCCGCCTGATCCAGTGCGACGGAATGGGTGATCAACGGGGTCACGTCAATCAGCCGCTTCTGCATAAGCCCAACGCCGATGGCGAATTCGGAATGAAAGCGGAACGACCCGCGCAGTTCCAGTTCCTTGGCTGTAATCGCCATCATCGGCAGGGCCATGTCGCCCCCCAGCCCCAGTTGCAGGATCACCCCGCGCGGGCGTAGCGCCGCAATTCCCCCGGCCAGCGCCGCCGCCACGCCGGTGCATTCGTAAAGCACGTCAAAATGGCCCTTTTCCGCGCCAAAGGCGGCCAGCGCCTCGGGGTTTTTTCCGGTATTGATCACCCTGTCCGCGCCAACCGTCCGCGCCAGCGAAAGCGTGAAATCAGACAGGTCGGTCGCCACGATCTCGGCCGCGCCGGCTCGGCGGGCGGCAAGGATCGACAGCACCCCGATGGGGCCGCAGCCGGTGACAAGCACCCGCTTGCCCAGCATGCCGCCGGCCCGGCTGGTGGCATGCAGCGCCACGGCAAGGGGTTCGGCCATTGCCGCTTCGCCCGGGGTCAGGCCGGCGGCATCGACGCATTGGCTGGCATCGGCCACAAGGCTTTCGCGGAAGGCGCCCTGAACATGGGGAAAGGGCATGGCGCTGCCATAAAAGCGCATGTTCAGACACTGGTTTTGCAGGCCTTCAAGGCAATAGCGGCAGGCCCCACAGGGCCGGCTGGGTGATACGGCAACCAGTTGCCCGGGGTGAAAGCCGGTGACGCCGGCCCCCAATTCCTCGACAAAGGCCGAAACCTCGTGGCCAAGGATCATGGGTTCCTTCAGCCTGACAGCGCCAAAGCCCCCGTGGTAGTAATAGTGCAGGTCAGACCCGCAGACCCCCCCGGTTGCCAACCGCAGGCGCATCTGCCCCGGTCCGGGGGTTTCTTCGGGGCGGTCCTCAATCCGCAGGTCGCGGGCGGCATGAATGACAATGGCGCGCATCTTACAGCACCGCCGTGGGCAAGGGTTGGCCGGCGAAATGGGCGGTCAGGTTATCGCGCACCAGTTTGCCCATGGCCTTGCGGGTGTCATAGGTGCCGCTGGCGTGGTGCGGTTGCAAAAGCACATTAGGCGCCTTCAGAAAGCGCGGGTTCAGCCTCGGTTCGCCTTCGAACACATCCAGCGCGGCGCCACCCAGATGGCCCCCTTCCAGCGCGTCCAGCAGCGCCTCTTCATCCACATTGGGGGCGCGGCTGATGTTGATCAGCATACCATCGGGGCCAAGCGCCTTCAGCACGTC
>JALQTL010000357.1 GCA_023260935.1 Paracoccaceae bacterium | reverse complement strand
TCGTGGAAAAGTCGATGACAGGGTTCAGCACGTCGAAGCATTTCGACAAGCTGGGGATGCGTGGCTCGAACACCGCCGAGCTGATCTTTGATAACGTCGAAGTGCCGTTTGAAAACGTTCTGGGCGAAGAGGGCAAGGGCGTGCGGGTTCTGATGTCAGGTCTGGATTACGAACGCGTGGTGCTGGCCGGAATCGGGACCGGGATCATGGCGGGCTGTCTGGATGAAGTGATGCCCTATATGGCTGAGCGCAAACAGTTCGGTCAGCCGATTGGGAATTTCCAGCTTATGCAGGGCAAGCTGGCCGATATGTATACCAAGATGAACTCGGCCCGCGCGTATGTTTACGAAGTGGCCAAGTCCTGTGATCGGGGCGAAGTGACCCGTCAGGACGCAGCGGCCTGCTGTCTGTATGCGTCCGAAGAAGCGATGGTTGTGGCGCATCAGGCGGTGCAGGCCTTCGGCGGTGCCGGATACCTGAGCGACAACCCGGTTGGCCGGATTTTCCGCGATGCCAAGCTGATGGAAATCGGCGCCGGCACATCGGAAATCCGCCGCATGCTGATTGGCCGCGAATTGATGGGGGCCATGGGTTAGGCTGTGAACACCCAGCACAGGATCAGCCCGATGCGTCATGCCCTTGCCTTTCTTTGTCTTTGGGCCGCCCTGCCCGCTTTGGCGCAGGATCTGGTCTTTTCCACCGCCGCCGTGGATCAATGCCTTGCCGCCGGGGCAGAGGATGCCTGCATCGGGCTTTCCGCCGAGGCCTGCCAGCGCGATACGCGAGGTGGCGGCAGCACGCTGGGAATGACGGGCTGCCTTGACCGTGAAAGGGCCTATTGGGACGGCGCGCTGAATTACTACTATCAGGATTTGCGGACCCGCGACCCCGACCGCGCCGATGCCCTGCGCGATACCCAGCGTGCCTGGATCGTCTGGCGCGATGCTACATGCGCCTATGAGGCCGCGGATTACGCCGGTGGCACGCTGGCCGGGGTTGTGACGCTGGATTGCCTGCTGCGTCAGACTGCCCGGCAAACCCTTTTCCTGCGGGCGATCCACACCGATGTGCTGCAAAGGTAGCCCGGGCCCATGATACCCCCGAACCCGCATGTGCTCCCCGAAGCCCCGCCCCGGCCCGCCCACGATTTCGGACTTGTCGCCGTGTGGGCAGGTGGCAAAGGAAACGGGCGCAGGATGCCCCCGCGCCCGTTGGCCGTTCGTGACCGAGGAACCGGATCAGAACTTCATCACATAGGACAGGCCCAAAACCACGGGATCAATGTTGACCTTGCCGATCTTGGCGCCATCCAGCTTTACATCGGCATCGATGTCGATATAGCGCAGATCCATCCGCAGTGCTGCCTTGTCATTCAAGGCGTAGTCCACACCCACAAGGGCCGCGAGCCCGAAGCTGTCGTCAATGGCCAGATCGCCAAGGGGCGAGCTTTCCTCGAAGAAGGTGGTGTAGTTCACGCCAAGCCCTGCAAAAGGCGTCCAGCGGCCACCTGTGGGGAAGTGATAGTTGATGGTGACGGTCGGCGGCAGGTGTTTGGTATTGCCGGCATAGGCGCCGGCAATGTGGATGTCGTGCTTGAAGGGCAGGGCGCCCAGCACTTGAATGCCGATATTGTCGCGGATGAAGTATTCGAAGGTGATCGACGGGCGGATATTGTCGCCGACGTCAGCCGCACCGCCCGCGAGCGTGCCGTTCCCGCTTTTCGGGTTGACCGAGGCAAGGCCCAGACCAAGGGTCATGCTTCCCTGTTCCTGCGCCATGGCCGGGGCGGAAAGGGCAGCTGCGGCAAGAAGGGCAAGGATCGTGCTTTTCATCGTCTCTCTCACGGTTTGTCTACGGCCCCGTTCTTCGCGCCAGTCAGGTTTGCAGACCATGATTCAAGTCAAATTACGGGCCTGTCCGCCTGTGGCGGTCTGTCGCAGGCCTTGCCCGTCAAGGCATTCATGAAAAAGGAAAAAACATGACTCTGAAATCCCATGTTTTGACCGGATCCGAAACCTGCCGCGCCAACCGTGCCGCCCATCTTGCGATGCTGGAAGCGGTGCGCGATGCGGCCCGTGCGGCGGCCGAAGGTGGCGGCGCCACGGCGCGGGCCCGGCACGCCGACCGCGGCAAGATGCTGCCGCGCGACCGGGTGGCGAACCTGCTTGATCCTGGCTCGCCCTTTCTTGAAATCGGCGCCACGGCCGCCCATGGCATGTATGACGGCGCCGCCCCGGCTGCCGGGGTGATCGCCGGGGTGGGCCGTGTCGCGGGGCAAGAGGTGATGGTGGTCGCCAATGACGCCACGGTAAAGGGCGGCACCTACTATCCGATGACGGTGAAAAAGCACCTGCGCGCCCAGGAAATCGCCGAGGAATGCCACCTGCCTTGCGTCTATCTGGTCGATAGTGGCGGCGCCAACCTGCCCAATCAGGATGAGGTTTTCCCCGACCGCGATCATTTCGGCCGCATCTTCTATAACCAGGCCCGGATGAGCGCGAAGGGCATTCCCCAGATTGCGGTTGTGATGGGTTCCTGCACCGCCGGCGGCGCCTATGTGCCGGCGATGTCCGATGTCTCGATCATCGTGAAGGGTCAGGGCACGATCTTTCTTGCCGGCCCGCCGCTTGTGCGCGCCGCAACCGGAGAGGTGGTCAGCGCCGAAGACCTTGGCGGCGGCGATGTCCATACCCGCCTTTCCGGTGTGGCCGATTATCTGGCGGAAGATGACGCCCACGCCCTTGCCCTTGCCCGCCGGGCCATCGCTCAGCTGAACCGCGCGAAACCGGCAACGGTGCAGTGGCAAGCGGCCGAAGACCCGGCCCATGATCCGGACGAACTGCTCGATGTCGTCCCGGCCGACCTGCGCACCCCTTATGACATCCGCGAGGTGATCAGCCGCGTCGTCGACGGCTCGCGCTTCGATGAATTCAAGGCACGCTTCGGCGAAACGCTGGTGACGGGCTTTGCCCATGTGATGGGCTGCCCGGTGGGAATCGTGGCCAACAATGGCGTCCTCTTTTCCGAAAGCGCGCAGAAGGGCGCGCATTTCGTCGAACTGTGCAGCCAGCGTGGCATCCCACTGGTATTCTTGCAGAACATCACCGGCTTCATGGTGGGCCGGAAATACGAAAACGAAGGCATCGCCCGCCATGGCGCCAAGATGGTCACGGCGGTGGCCACCACAGCCGTGCCCAAGATCACCTTCCTTGTCGGCGGGTCGTTCGGCGCGGGCAATTATGGCATGGCGGGCCGGGCCTATTCCCCCCGCTTCCTCTGGACATGGCCGAACAGCCGCATCAGCGTGATGGGCGGCGAACAGGCGGCCGGCGTGCTGGCAACCGTGCGCCGTGACGGGATCGAACGAAAGGGCGGCACCTGGTCGGCGGAGGCCGAGGCTGAATTCAAACGCCCCACGATCGAGATGTTCGAAACCCAAAGCCACCCGCTCTATGCCTCTGCAAGGCTCTGGGATGATGGCATCATCGACCCGCGCAAAACCCGGCAAGTGCTGGCCCTCAGCCTTTCGGCCAGCCTGAACGCCCCGATCCCGGAGACGCGCTTTGGCCTTTTCCGCATGTGACCCCGTCGCCTTCATCTTGGCAGAAATACTCTCGGGGGGTGCGGGGGGCAGACAGCCCCCCGCCCTGACCTCGCAGCCAGCGCTTACTTCTGAAGCTCGGTCCAGATCGCGGTCATGTATTCCTGCGCCTTGGGCGAGCAGGTGGGCAGGAAATGGCCCGACGCCTGAAACGCCTCGGGCGTCACCACTTCCGGCGCAGTTTTCATATCCTCGGGCATGAACTCTTCCGACCCGGCGATGCCATTGGCATAGCGCGCGAAGGCCGAGATCATCGCGGCATTTTCCGGCAGCATGATGAAATCGAGGAACTTGTAGGCCTCCTCGACATTCTTCGCATCCGCCAGCAGGCCGACCGAATCCATGAACAGCGGGTAGCCCTCCTTCGGATAGCCATATTGCACCGCCGGATTGGCCAGCCGCGCCCGCATGGACGAGCCGTTCCAGTTCACGCTGGCGGCCCAGTCGTTGTTCGACAGCTTCTCGGTCGCGCCGTAATCCATGCTCAGCCAGTCGGGCTTGGCGGCCAGCAGCGCGTCGCGAGCCTTCTTCAGCACTTCGGGATCCTCGGTGCAGGGTTCGCCGCCGACATACCAGATCGCAAGGTTCACCACGTCGTTCATTTCGGGCACGACGTTGATCTTGCCCTTCAGCTCTGCCGGGACATCCAGAAACACCGCCGAGGTGTTGATGTCGCCGCCATAGACCGAGGTATTGACCGCGACGCCGGTCGAGCCCCATTGCCACGGCACGGTGAACTTGCGGCCCTGATCCCAGGCCACATCCACCCATTGCGGGGCGATATTGCCAATATTGGCCAGCTTCGAGCGGTCAAGCTCGGTCAGCAGGCCCTTTTCCACCCAGATCGGCACATAGTTGGCAGAGGGCACCACCAGATCGAACCCATGGCCGCCGGCCTCGACCTTGGCAAGCGCCGTGTCATTGCTGTCGTAATCGGTGACGGTGACCTTGATGCCGGTTTCGGCCTCGAATTTCGCCAGCATCTCGGGGCTGGTGTAGTTGCCCCAGTTGAACAGCTGCAATTCGCCCGCGGCATGGGCGAGGCTGGCGCTGGCCAGCAGCATCGCGGTGGCGCCAAGCAGTTTCTTCATGTCGTCTCTCCTTGTTGGGTTCGGTTGTCATGCGGGGCTTCAGCCCTTCTTGCGGGTCAGCAGAAAGAAAGCTGTCAGAAGAACCACGGTCAGCGCAAGCAGGCCGGTGGAAATCGCGTTTACCTCGGGGGTGATGGCCCGGCGCATCTGGCCAAGCATGTAGGTCGGCAGCGTATCCTGCCCGCCCGCCTTCACGAATTCGGTGATGACCACATCGTCAAGGCTGATGACGAAGGCCAGCATCGCCCCCGCGAT
>JALQTL010000052.1 GCA_023260935.1 Paracoccaceae bacterium | reverse complement strand
CGCCGATGATGTGGGCGACAACGGCAAGGTCGAATCCATGCCCCGGCTGGAAGGCCGGCAGATGGTGATGATGATCGGGCCACGCTGAACGGCGTGGAAAGATCGGATTGAACCGGAAACTGGGGCCGTCATGGCCCCTTTTTCATGGTCACCAACTGGTCCCTGGTCGCCTGCCTTGCCGGCCTTGGTCAGGGTGCCGCGCCCTGTCTTGCCCGCCGCGCCCCGGCCTGCCGCAGGTTGCCTTGGATGGTTTCCGAAACCGCATCGATACAGGCCGACCCGCTGCTCTGGCCGCGCTTGCGGTCCAGCGGGCGCAGGGATTGCGCAAGGGCGTTGCGGTTTACCGGGCTGGCGGCCCAGATGTCAGGGGCGATGAAGGCCGCGACGGGCGGGCCCACCTCGGCCAGCCCCCACCACCCCCCAAGCGCAGCGACCAGTGCCGCCTGATCGGCAAGGCGGTTTGCGGGGTCGGGGCACATGCGCGCCAGAGCCGCGGGAAGCGCCTGAAAGGCCGGCTGCCCGGCAAGGAAGCGGTCAAGCGCCTCGGCCCCCGGGTCTGCGCCCCCCAGCAGAGGGCGTGCCGGATCGCCCGGGTGCAGCGCGGCAAGGTCCGGGGGGGCGGTGCCCTGCGGCGCGCGGTGGGCGGCCTCTCGCAGGGCCAGAACGCGGGCAAATTCTGGAAACGCCGGGTCTTCGGCCGCTGCGGGAAAGCCCGATTGATCGCGCAGGGCCAGCGTCTTGGCCGCAAGATGGGCAGCGCGCAGCTCTCCCCTTCGGGCGAAATCAAGCATCACGCCCACATCGGCATCGCCTGACCACAGCCGCAGCCAAAGCGCCGCCAAAGGCTCGGTCCGGGCGGCGTGGCGCATCCAGTTCGTGCCCGAAAGGCCCCCGGGCGCGCGCAACAGGGCCAGCCGTTCGCGTCGCGGCTGTTCGGCCAGCCACAAGCCCTGTAACGCAGGCGTCGTGTCAATCAGCCCCAACAGCACCTGCGCCGCCGGATTACCCGCCTGTGCCGCGGCGGCCAGTTCCGGCAGGGCACGGTCTTCGGCGCCTTCCAGCCACAAGGCAAGGGCTGCCCGAAAGGCCGGGTCGTCCTGCCCTGCCACGGCCACGGCCGAGGCTGCTTGCACCGGTGCCCCCGGCAAGGAGGCGGCGCCCAGCCACAGCAGAACCCCCACCAGACGCGCCATTGCCCTGAAAGCCCTGGCCACGCCCTGCCCTGTCATTTACTTGCCCTTTCCCGCGGGTGCGGGCGCAGGGGGATTTCCTTCAGAAGCCCGCCAACCCCCATCACGGCTATATCGTCATCCGAAAGCGCCAGCCCGCAGGCGATGCGTTCCAGCACCCAATCGGCCCCGTTCAGAGCCGGGCTGCGCGCGCACCCCGGCAGGCCGATGACCGGGCGCCCGTGAAGGCTGCCATGGAACAGCAGGTTGCCCGGGTCGACCGGCATGCCAAAGCGCGCCACCTGCCCGCCCGCCCGACGCACGGCCTGCGGGGCGGTATCCATCAGGTCCGACGTGGCCGATCCGGTCAGGATCAGCAAAAGCGCGCCCGTCGCCCGCCCCAGCGCCTGCGCCAGCGCCGTGTCGTCATGGGGAACGGTCACACAATCGGCCAGCCGCATCCCCAGCGCATCCAACCGCCCTTCGACCGCCGCCCGCCCTTTGGCGTTCAGCTTGTCGGGCAGGCCCGGCACTTCGGTCAGGATCAGGCTGGCATCGGCCAGCGCCACCGGCCTGATCCGCAGCGCGCCCGCCGCTTGCGCGCAGGCCCGGGCAAGGGCCACCTCGGGTACCGCGTAGCTGATGATCTTGACGGTGCCCACCATCTGCCCCGGCGTCACCCGCGCCAGCGGCGCCAGCGTGGCCAGCGTGATCGACGGATCAACCCGGTTGAGCGCGTGGATCGCGGCGACATCCATTTCCACGATCCCTGCCCCCGTAGCCTTCAGGTTCACCCGCCCGGTAAAGGCGGGCGACAGATCCAGCCCGGCGCCCGCCGGGTCAGGCACCAGCGCTGCGGCAAGCCGGGCGGCGGCGGCATCCTCGGCCACATCGTCCGGCCCGATCCTGGCCGCAGTCACATGGCTGACCCCGCAAGCCGCCAGCGCGGCCAATTCCTCGCGGCCCAGAACCATGCCCTTGCGAAACCGCCCCCCCGCCTCGGTCAGCGTGTGGGCAAGGATCGTGCCTTCGGCCTGATCAAGGGAAAAGTCGCCGAACTGCATCAGCCTTTCCTCAGCCGCTGGGTGATCTGGGCCATGATCGACACGGCGATTTCCGCCGGGGTCTTGGCGCCGATATCAAGGCCGACGGGCGCATGGATGCGGGCAATCTGGTCAGCGCCCACCCCGGCAGCCTGCAAGCGTTCCACCCGGCGGGCATGGGTGCGCGTCGACCCAAGGCATCCCAGATAGAAACAGTCGGACGCAAGCGCCGCCAGAATGGCCGGATCATCCAGCTTTGCATCATGCGTCAGCGTGACGATGGCCGTACGCGCATCAGGGGCCTGTGCGGAAAGCGCCTCGTCCGGCCAGTCTTCCAAAATGGTTTCACCCGGGAAACGCTCGGCGCTGCCAAAGGCGGCGCGCGGGTCGATCAACACCGGATCATAGCCGCAGGTCCGCGCCAGCACCATCAGCGGTTGCGCGATATGCACCGCCCCCACCACGATCATTCGCAACGGCGGGTTGAAGATGGCGACAAAGCGGCCGTCTTCCTCCATCCCTGATTTGTCGGACCGGAACCTTGCATCCACGGCCCCGTCCTGCCCCGGCGCAAGCAGGCTGCGCGCCCACCCTTCAGGCCGCAGCACATAGGCCAGCGGCTGACGTGCCGCGCGCGCCGCCACGATGCGTTCCAGCATCGGCTCGGGCAGGCACTGGCCACCGGTTCCCACGGGTTCCACCAGCACCCGGATGGTGCCGCCACAGGCAAGCCCCACCGCAAAGGCGGTTTCATCGCTGACACCAAAGGTCAACAACCGGGGGGTGCCGTCTTCCAGCGCCTCCAGCGCCTCGGTCACCACGGCGCCTTCGACACACCCGCCCGAAACCGAACCCATGATCTGCCCCGCCCCGGAAATGGCAAGCTGGCTGCCTGCCTGACGCGGCGCGCTGCCCCAGGTTTCCACCACCGTCGCAAGGGCCGCCCCCTTGCCCGCGCGGTGCCAGTCCAGCGCAATCTCGGGAATACGGTCGTGTTCGGCTGCCATCGGTGCCTCCTCCTCTGCCCGCCTGACTATGGGGCAGTGCCAATGGCGATGCCACTGTCAAAAGGTCCAAAAAAACCGAACGCCGCGGGAGGGAGGCCCGCGGCGTGACAGGATCGGGAAACAGGGAGAAACGCGATCCATCCGGTTTCGGCGGGCGGGGAGATTGGGGTTGTCGCTCCTGGCTCGAGGAGGATCCCCACGCCAAATGGTTCCAGTTTCTTTGCCAATGGTTTTACCTCTGGAAGGTAGGCCTGCTGGCTCTGCTTCATGGCCGAGATTGCAATCTGGTTCCAACGTTGCTGGCCCTTCTCTTCCTTGCCTCGCCAGTTCGCGATCGAATTCTCACCCTCCCAAGGAGTGATGCTCGTAACGCCTAATTCAACAGCGGCCTGAACTGCCATCTCATC
>JALQTL010000414.1 GCA_023260935.1 Paracoccaceae bacterium | reverse complement strand
GAATACCGCTATGGCTGGCACCGGCAGAACTGGTTTGACAACCAGAAGGCCGAGCATATGGCCGTGCGCAGCGGCGTAGGCCTGTTCGACATGACCAGCTTCGGCAAGATCCGGGTAGAGGGGCGCGATGCTTGTGCCTTTCTCAACCGGGTCTGTTCGGCGGAAGTGGATGTGGCCGAAGGGCGCATCGTCTATACCATGCTGCTGAACCGGCGCGGCGGGATCGAGGCCGACCTGACGGTGACGCGACTGTCGGAGACGGCCTTCCTGCTGGTTGTGCCGGGGGCCACGCTGCAGCGCAATCTGGCCTGGTTGCGGGCGGCGGTGGGGGACGACTTTGCCGTGATCACCGATGTGACCAGCGCCGAATCCGTGCTGTGCCTGATGGGGCCGAAAGCGCGCGAAGTGCTGGGACGCGTCAGCCCGAACGATCTGTCTAATTCCGCGCATCCCTTTGGAACGGCGCGGGAAATCGAGATCGGCATGGGGCTGGCCCGGGCCCATCGCGTGACCTATGTGGGCGAGCTGGGTTGGGAGCTTTATGTACCCACCGATCAGACGGCACATGTCTTCGAGGCGTTGGAAGAGGCCGCCCCCGAGATGACGCTGTGCGGCCTGCACACGCTGGACAGTTGCCGCATCGAAAAGGCCTATCGCCACTGGGGCCATGACATCACCGACGAGGATCATGTGCTGGAGGCGGGGCTTGGCTTTACCGTCAGTCGCAAGAAGGAAGGCTTCATCGGGCGCGAGGCGGTATTGCGCAAGGCCGAGGCCGGGCTGAGCCGGCGGATGCTGCAATTTCTGGTGCGCGATCCGGAGGCGGCCATCTTTCACAACGAGGCGATCGTGCGCGATGGCCGGATCGTCGGGCCAGTGACCAGCGGCAATTATGGCCATGCGCTTGGGGGCGCGGTGGCGCTTGGCTATGTGCCTTGCGCGGGCGAGAGCGAGGCCGAGGTTCTGGGATCGACCTATGAGATCGAGATTGCCGGGCGGCGTTTTGGGGCAGAGGTGTCATTGGCGCCGATGTATGACCCGAAATCCGAGCGGGTGCGGGCCTGAAGCGGCGGACCGGGGCTCTGCCCCGGACGCCGGGATATTCATGAACAGATGAAGGTGGAGCGGCGATGAGCGACGTGGGAGAAGTGTGCGAGCCGGCGCGGGCACGGCGGTCGGGTGGGCGCGGGGCCCGCGTGGCGGCGCGGGCCGCCCCGCTGGAGGAGAGCAAGCGGCCGATCCGGCCGGGGATGCCGGGCGGGCAGTACCAGCCCCTGAGCGAGGACGGGGTGCGCCAGATCCACGCCGCGGCACTGGATGCGCTGGAAGAGATCGGCCTTAGTCAGGCGCCGCCATCGGGGGTAGAGATCATGACCGCCGCCGGGGCCGTGCAGGGCGACGACGGGCGGCTGCGCTTTCCCCGCGCGCTGGTCGATGACATGCTGGCGGTGGCCGCGCGCGACATCACGCTTTTTGCCCGCGACCCGAAGCACGACCTGCATCTGAGCGGGACCAATGTGCATTACGGGACCGCAGGGGCCGCCGTGCATATCGTGGACCCGGTGACGCTGGAATACCGGGAAAGCACGGCCCAAGACCTGTATGATGCGGCGCGACTGGTAGATAACCTTGACAACATCCACTTCTATCAGCGGACCATGGTGTGCCGTGACATTCCCGACAACCGGGAAATGGACCTGAACACGCTTTACGGCTGCCTTGCCGGCACCCGGAAGCATGTAGGCACCTCTTTTTCCGACCCGTCGCATGTGGCGGACTGTTTCGAGATGCTGCACATCGTGGCGGGGGGCGAGGAGAAGTGGCTGGAGCGGCCCTTCGTTTCGAACTCTAACTGCTTTGTCGTGCCGCCGATGAAGTTTGCCGAGGAAAGCTGCATCACGATGGAGGATTGCATCCGCCGTGGAATGCCGATGCTGCTGCTTTCGGCGGGGCAGGCTGGGGCCACCGCGCCCGCGCCGATTGCGCTGACCATCGTGCAGGCGGTGGCGGAATGTCTGGCCGGTGTGGTTTATGTGAACGCCATCAAGAAGGGCGCGCCGGCAATCTTTGGCACCTGGCCCTTCGTTTCCGACCTGCGCACGGGCGCGATGTCGGGGGGAAGTGCGGAACAGGCGCTGCTGACGGCAGGCTGCGCGCAGATGCACAGGTTCTATGGCCTGCCCGGCGGGGCGGCCAGCGGCATTTCAGACAGCAAGCTGCCGGACATGCAGGCGGGGTGGGAGCAGGGGATCACCAACGCCCTTGCCGGGCTTGCCGGGTTGAACATGTGCTATGAGGCGGTGGGGATGCATGCGTCCCTGCTGGGGTTCTGTCTGGAAAGCCTGGTGCTGGGCGACGATCTTCTGGGTCAGGCGATGCGTCTGGTGCGCGGGATCGATGTCACCCCGGATTCGACCAGCATCGACGCCATGAAAGAGGTCTGCCTTGGCGGGCCGGGGCATTACCTTGGGTCGGACCAGACGCTGCAACTGATGCAGACCGAATATGTCTATCCCAAGGTCGGCAACCGGATGAGCCCGAAGGAATGGAACGAAGCCGGCAAGCCGCTGCTGCTGGATGGCGCGATTGCACGAAAGAATGCGATCCTTGCCAAGGCGGGCTGCGTGATCGACCCCGAGATCGACCGCGTGATCCGTCAGCGCTTCAATATCTATTTCAAGTGAGTTTCCCATGATTTCCGACAATCTTCAAAGGTTCTACATCAACGGGGAATGGGTGGCCCCCTTGTCTTCCTTGCGGATGGGCGTCGAAAACCCCGCCACCGAAGAGATCATCGCCGAAGTGGCGCTGGGGTCAGCCGCCGATGCCGACCGGGCGGTTGCGGCGGCGCGGGCGGCCTTTGACGGCTTCACCCTTTGGCCGGTGGCAGAGCGGATTGCCCTGCTGCGGCGGGTGCTGGACGAGTATAACCGCCGTCAGGAGGATTTCGCCACCGCCATGCGGCTGGAAATGGGCGCCCCCGAGGCCTGGTCGCGTGAGGCGCAGGCCTGGGCCGGGCAGGTGCATCTGGAAAGCACCATTGCGGCGGCCGAACAGATGCATTGGGAAGAAACCCGGGGCAACAGCCGGATCATCCGCGAGGGCATCGGCGTTTGCGCACTGATCACGCCCTGGAACTGGCCGATGAACCAGATCGCCTGCAAGGTGGCGCCGGCGCTGGTGGCTCCGTCCTCAAGCAACGAGCGGTGTATTGGCCGCGTGGTATCGCCGGTCACGCGTACTGGTGGTCGGTGGCGCCCTTCCACGCTTTCGTGTTCCCACCGATGGCCCGTCACATCGTGGAGCGCGCCGAGTC
>JALQTL010000362.1 GCA_023260935.1 Paracoccaceae bacterium | reverse complement strand
GCAAGTCTTCCCTTATATCGTCGTCATCGTGGACGAGATGGCCGACCTGATGATGGTGGCCGGCAAGGAAATCGAAGCGTGCATCCAGCGTCTTGCGCAGATGGCGCGGGCCTCTGGCATCCACCTGATCATGGCCACGCAGCGCCCTTCGGTCGACGTGATCACCGGCACGATCAAGGCCAACTTTCCCACCCGGATTTCCTTCCAGGTGACTTCAAAGATCGACAGCCGCACGATCCTTGGTGAACAGGGGGCCGAACAGCTTCTGGGCATGGGTGACATGCTTTACATGGGCAACGGCGCCAAGATCACCCGTATCCACGGTCCCTTCGTTTCTGACGAAGAGGTGGAAGAAATCGTGAACCACCTCAAATCCTTCGGGCCGCCCAGCTATATGTCGGGCGTGGTGGAAGGGCCGGATGACGAAGCCGCCTCGGATATCGACATGGTGTTGGGGCTTGGCGGTGGTGATGGCGAGGATGCGCTTTACGATCAGGCCGTGGCGATCGTGGCAAAAGACCGCAAATGTTCAACCTCCTACATCCAGCGCAAACTGGGCATTGGCTATAACAAGGCAGCGCGTCTGGTGGAACAGATGGAGGAACAGGGTGTCGTCACCCCGGCCAACCATGTGGGCAAGCGTGAAATCCTGATCCCCGAGGCCTGAGCGGCGCGGCGGCTGACGCCGCCCGCACCGGGATGGGGCAGGGGAAAAGCGGGGTCAGCCGTAAAGCGCCTTGGCGTGAAAGCCCATGTGCTCTTCCATGAAACTGGCCACGAAGAAATAGCTGTGGTCATAGCCCTTCTGCATCCGGAAAGCCCCGCCCTGCCGGCGCAGCGCCATGGCATTGGCAAGAGCTTCGGGCATCAGCAGGTCAAGGAACTGGTCCTGTGTGCCCTGATCCACCAACACCGGCCCGTCAAAGCCACGCTTTTTCATCAAAAGTGTCGCGTCATGCCCGGCCCAGGTGGCTTCATCACGCCCCAGATAGGCGGTGAACTGCTTGCGCCCCCAATCGCTTGCGGTGGGGTGGCAGATCGGCGCGAAGGCGGAAACCGATTTGAACCGGCCCGGAAAGCTCATCGCGATGGTCAGCGCGCCATGTCCGCCCATTGAATGCCCCATGATCGACTGAGCCTCTTCTGCCAGCGGAAAAGCGTTGAACAGAACGCGCGGCAGGTCATCGGTCACATAATCCCACATCCGGAAATGCGGGGCCCAGGGCGCCTCGGTAGCATTGACGTAAAAGCCGGCCCCCTGGCCCAGATCAAAGGCCGGGTCATTGGCCACGCCTTCGCCCCGGGGAGAGGTATCGGGAAACACCAACGCCACCTGCGCCTCGGCCGCCCAACGCTGCGCACCGGCCTTGACCATGGCGTTTTCATGCGTGCAGGTCAGCCCCGACAGATACCAGACCACCGGCACGGCCCCGTCCTCGGCAGCCTCCGGCAGGAACAGGCCAAAGGTCATGTCGCCCCCGGTTGCCTGCGATGCATGGCTGTAAACACCCTGCACGCCCCCGAAGCACCGGTTTTCCGAAATCGTCTTCATGGCGTCAGCCTCCCTCCACCATCGCGATCACCGCCGTCACTGTCAGCACACTGGCTGCCGTCGACAGAAGGATCGCCGTTGAAACGCGCTGCGGCGCAACCCCATAATGCGCCGCAAGAATATAGACATTGCCCGCCACGGGCAGCGCCGCTGCCGCGATCATCACCCCCGCGGCAAAGGGATCGACCGGAAAGATCACCAGCGCGGCCACGGCCACCGCCGCCGGGTGCAGGACAAGTTTGGCAAAGGAAAGCCATGCCGCGACGGCAAGCCGTTCCGCGCCCCGCCCGGCCAGCGACGCCCCAATGGCAAACAGCGCACCCGGCGTGGCCGCAGCCCCCAGAAGGGCCAGAAACTCGTTCGCCGGGCCCGGCACGGGCCACCCTGTGGCCCCCCAGCCCAGCCCCAGCACCATCGACACGATCATCGGGTTCTTCAACAGGCCAATCCCCAGAACACGGAAGATCCCAAGGCTCATCCGCCCCTGCCGGACGCCGGTGATGATCAGCGTGATCAAGGACGAAAAGACGATCAGATCGATCGACAGCACCATCAGCACCGGCCCGGCCGCCTTTGGCCCCAGCAGCACCACCAGCATCGGTACGCCCAGAAAGCCGGTGTTGCCGATCGTCGTGCACTGCGCCTCGACTGCGGCCTCCTCGACACTCACCCCCCGCCATAGCGCCACGCCAAAACCGATCGCATAGACCACCAGACAGGCCCAGAGATAGGCATAGACGAAATACCAGTCGAAAATCTCTTCCAGCGACAGGTTCGCGGCAAATCGGAACAACATGGCCGACAGCGCGAAGTAGAAAACGAATTTCGTCAGCGCGGCCGTCGCCTCGGGCCCGAAGAACCGGACCCGGCCAGCCAGATAGCCAAGGCCGATCAGCGCAAAGAACGGAAGGGTCTTCAAAAGGATGGGCAGCATGTCCGGGCCGGGCCTAGGGTCGGGGCGACCGTTTCACGGATGAGGACGGGATTCAACCCGGCCCGCAGCACTCGGCCGATCCTTCGGGACGCCTCCGGCGGGAGTATTTTTGCCAAGATGAAAACGGCGGGGCTTCATCTTGGTCAAAGTACTCCGGGGGTGAGGCGCGCCAGCGCCGAGGGGGCAGCGCCCCCCTCTCCCATGGCGGATATGGCGTAACGGGCGCGGGATTGTTCGGTCAGCTTGCAGTTTCAAGGCAGTGGCGCCGGAAGGCGCGTTTCAGCATGTCCAGTTCCTGACGCAGCAGGTCCACTTCGGCGCGCATGTCATCTTCCATCGCCACGCCGGTGATGATGGTGAAATGGGCCAGCGTTTCGGTTTGTCCGGCCTCGCGCATAAGGAAGGTCTGGACGCCATCGGTCAGCACCTCGCCCGGGATCGGGACGCGCACCGACCATTCGCCCGATCGTCCCGGCACCGGTTCGACAACGACGCCTGGCAGGGGGCGTTCGAGGAACAGGACTTCAAGATCCGGTCTGGTTTCGCTACCGCTGAAGACGCCTTCCCAGACACCAGCCCGGATGCGAGTCTTCGTCAGCCTTTTCTCAAGCATCGCTGCCTCACAATTCTGCCCGCGGTCGGCGGCTGAGGGTCACGTCCCGCAGGATGATCTGGTTCATTTCAGGCCCTTCGAAAATCAGGTCTACCCAAAGCCTCTCGATGCGCTTTTCATTGACCTTGGTATAGGCCATGTCGAATTCCACCATCACCTCTTCGTCGCCAAGCGGCAGTTCGCGGACGATCTGTTCGACGTTCGGGCCGTGCTTGATGTTCAGGCGGGCAAAAATTTCCAGCGGTTTTTCCATTTCGACAATCACATCCAGCCGCACCAGGTGGCGCAGCTTCAGCCCTTGCGCGGCCTCGGCCGGCAGGTCCAGCACGAGGCTGAGGAAGGAGCCGTCAAACCGGAACACATCCATGCGGAAGCCGAAAGGGGCCAGATCTGCCTCACGCGTGTTGCGGATCTGGCGCACGGTCAGTTCGCTGCGGCGACAATCGTGAAATACCGTGGCGCCGTCGCAGACAAGGCCCTTGGTCGGGACACTGGAAAAGCCGGGCACCGGGATCGGGCCGCGCCACAGGTCGGGCCGCCAGGCCCAGTCGGTGCCAAGCGGTTTGCGGATGGCGTTGGACCCGATCACGGGCAGGGCAAGGCGGTGTTCGGCTTCGTGGATCACCCGGTCCAGTTGCCGGCGGATGCCGCGGGCAGCCCCGCGCAGGCCACGCAATTCATCCAGATCCATAGCGGGCGCGCGTTCTGCAAGGCGGCTCCACCGGCGCTGCATCCGTTTTTGCAATGCCCGATCCAGCCACGCGTCCAGTTTTCCTGCCATCATTCGTTCCGAAACACCAACTGCAAAACCAGGCGAATTGTTCATCGCGTGGAAACGATTCTGTTATTGCCGCAAAAAGGTTAAGACGCCACCCTTTTGCGCAAACCGCATGATGACGGGTCACCTGCCGGGGTTGGCGCGGCGGACGGCCTTGATCGCATCGCGAACCAGATCGAAGGCCGAGGCATCGGGCAGGTCATTGCCGCGGGCGCTGATGGTGACAAGCCGTCCGGCCATGGCCGCCATGCCGCGCCAGTAAGGGACGCCACCGCGATCTGTCAGGCGCAGGAAAAGTGCCCCGTCGCGTTCCAGCGCCTTGGCTACCCGGATATCCGCTGCCCGTCCCCGGGCGCTGAGCGTGCCGCGTCCGGCGGGCGAGGTGAGGAAGGCCACCAGCGCCGGCCCGCCAGCCGCCATGACCGACGCGCTACCGGCGGGGCCGACGGTTACCGTCAGGATCGCGGGCGGTGCATCGGCAGTTTCCGTGCAGCGCCCCAGCACCACCGAGGCAGCATCCCCGGTTTCGCGGGCTGTGCCCGGGTCGGGGCAATACCTTGCTGGTCCCCGCACGGTGAAGCTGTCGCCCAGCAAGGCGATCTCTGGCGCCAGCGTTGTGCCGCGGGTGCCAAGGCCGGGAACCGGCTGGCAGGCCGCAAGGCCAGCCAGCATGATCAGAAAGGCGGCCGAAGGCCGAGCCTTACTGATCCATGTAGACATGTTTCTCGGCCTTTGCGCCGGGGTGCGTGGTGGCCCCCCAGCGGGCCCCCCCGACCAGACGGGCAAATTTCCACACGGCACCGGATTCGTAATCCGTCGCGCGCGGGCCCTTCCAGTTGGCCTTGCGGGTTGCCAGTTCTGCATCGCTCAGGGCCACCGACAGCTCCCCGGTCAAGGCGTTGATGGTGATCATGTCGCCGTTTTGCAGCAGGGCGATGGGTCCGCCATGCGCCGCTTCCGGCCCGACATGGCCTACGCAGAAGCCCCGCGTCGCGCCCGAGAACCGGCCATCGGTGATCAGCGCCACCTTCTTGCCCATGCCCTGGCCTGAAAGCGCCGCGGTGGTGGCCAGCATTTCGCGCATGCCGGGGCCGCCCGCCGGGCCTTCGTTGCGGATGACGATCACTTCGCCTTCCTTGTAGGCGCGCTGCTTCACGGCTTCGAATGCCTCTTCCTCGCATTCGAAAACGCGGGCAGGGCCGGTGAAGACCTGCTGCTCTTCGGTCATCCCGGCGACTTTCACGATGGCGCCATCGGGGGCCAGATTGCCCTTCAGGCCGACCACGCCACCGGTCTTGGTGATCGGGTTTTCCACCGGATAGATCACTCGGCCATCGGCTTCGCCGCGAATTTCTTCTAGGCTTTCGCCAAGGGTCTTGGCGCTGGCGGTTATGCAGTCCAGATGCAGATAGCCGGCCTTGGCCAGTTCCTTCATCACGACAGGCACGCCGCCCACATCGTAAAGATCCTTGGCCACATATTTCCCGCCCGGACGCAGATCAACGAAATAGGGCGTGTCGCGCATGATGTCGGCCACGTCGAACAGGTCAAAGTCGATGCCGGCCTCGTTCGCGATGGCTGGCAGATGCAGCGCCGCGTTCGTGCTGCCGCCGGTGCAGGCCACCACGCGGGCGGCATTTTCCAGCGCCTTGCGCGTCACGATATCGCGCGCACGGATGTTCTTTTCGATCAGCGTCATCACCGCCACGCCCGAGGCATCGCAGAACTGGTCGCGGCTTTCGTAAGGCGCGGGCGCGCCCGAGGAGTTCAGCAGCGCCAGACCAATCGCCTCGGAAACGCAGGCCATGGTATTGGCGGTATATTGCGCACCACAGGCGCCGGAGGACGGGCAAGCCACGCGCTCCATGATGTCCAGCTCGGCCTCAGACAACAGCCCGGCCTGGTTCTGGCCCACGGCTTCGAACAGATCCTGCACCGTCAGGTCACGGCCCTGATATCGGCCCGGCAGGATCGACCCGCCATAGATGAAGACCGACGGCACATTCAGCCGCACCATCGCCATCATCATGCCGGGCAGCGATTTGTCGCAGCCGGCAAGGCCCACGATGGCGTCATAGCAGTGCCCGCGCATCGTCAGTTCAACCGTATCGGCAATCGCATCGCGACTGGCCAGCGAGGAACGCATGCCCTCATGCCCCATCGCGATCCCGTCAGTCACGGTGATGGTGGTGAATTCGCGCGGGGTGCCGCCGCCTTTTTTCACGCCCATCTTGGCCACCTGCGCCTGACGGTTCAGGGCGATGTTGCAGGGCGCAGCCTCGTTCCAGCAGGTTGCGACCCCCACCAGCGGCTGGTGAATTTCTTCCTCGGTCAACCCCATGGCGTAAAGATAGCTGCGATGGGGCGCGCGTGCCGGCCCCTCGGTGACATGGCGGCTGGGCAGTTTCGACTTGTCGAAACGGTTGTTCGTGCTCATGGGCTGGTCCTCCCGCAAAACTGGCTGGCATTGGGATAATGGGCCGCCGCCACGGGGGCAAGCCGAGAAAGCGCGCATCGGCCCCCGGGACGACGGAAACAGATGGCACAGGGCCGGGGCTTTCGCGGGCAGCGGGCTTGGGCTAGGGTCGGGCGCAGCATGGGGCGCCGGGCAGGACAGGCGCCGCAAAAGACCGGGCAGGGCATGGAAAGCACCGCATCACCCAGAACGCGCCTTGTTGCGCTGGATCTGGCCCGAAGCATCGCGCTTGTCGCCATGGCGGTGTTTCATTTCAGCTTTGACCTGATGCTGTTCGGCCATCTGCCTGCGGGCACGGTGTTTCAGGGCGGCTGGCCGCTGTTCGCCCGGGCGATCGCCTCGAGCTTTCTGCTGTTGGCGGGGGTGTCCTTGTGGTTGGCGCATGGGCAAGGCATCCGCTGGCGGGCCTTCGGGCGGCGATTTGCGATGGTGGCGGGCGCGGCGGCGCTTGTGACATTTGCCACCTATCACGCCATGGGGGCGCAGTTCATTCGCTGGGGCATCCTGCACATGATCGCAGCCGGAAGCCTGATCAGCCTGTTGTTTCTGCGCGCGCCGGTGGTGCTGACACTGGCGGTGGCTGCCGCCGCCTTTGCTGCCCCGCATTTTCTGCGGGCCGAGGTCTTTGACCACCCCGCGCTGATCTGGGTGGGCCTTTCCACCACGATTCCGCCGATGATGGATTACGAACCCGTCCTGCCATGGCTTTGCCCGGTGCTGATCGGCATCGCCGCAGCGCGTCTGATGGCGCGTGCCGGGGTCTGGGGTGTGCTGGCCCACTGGCAACCGGGGCCGCTGATGCGCGCTCTGGCATGGCCCGGGCGGCACAGCCTTGCCATCTATCTGATCCACCAGCCTGTCCTGTTCGGGGCGGTCTGGGCATATACCAAATGGATGCTGTCATGATCGCGAACCAGCCCGACCTTTACGCCGCCCTGCGCCAATCGGGCGCCAGCGCCGAAGACCTGCCGGCCCTGATCACCGCCAGTCCGGCCGAGGTGGCCACCCGTCTGGCCGCCATCGACAAGGGCTTGTTGCGGGCCATCCTGCGCGCAGGGCAGGGCAAGGCCGCCATTCCGGCGGCTTCTGCCGTCATCGGCTTTCTGGACGCCGCCGCCCCGGCGCCGCTGTTTCGCCCGGGCATCGGCGAAAGCCGCGCCCGCGCCCTGCCGACCGGCGGGCAAGACCCTGCCATGCCGGCCTTTTCCGACCCGGCCTTCGACGCCTGGTTCGCGGCCATCGGGGCCGATTACGGGCTGGGGCTGTATGGCGAAAACCGCAGCGTCTATGCCACCGCGCAATTTGCCGATACCGCCAGCCCCGAACGCCGCACGGTGCATCTGGGGGTCGATGTCTTCGCGCCCGCCGGCACGCCTGTCTACGCCCCCTTCGACGGGCGCGTGCATGTGCTGACCTATAACGCCGATCCGCTGGATTACGGCAATACGCTGATCCTGGAACACGATGCCGGAGGGGTGCCCTTCTATACCCTTTATGGCCATCTGGCCGGCACCCTGCCGCGGCTTCTGGCCTGCGGTGCCCCTGTCAGCGCAGGCCAGCATATCGCCGATCTGGGCGACTGGCCCGAGAATGGCGGCTGGGCCCCGCATCTGCATTTCCAGATCATCACCGACATGCTGGAACAGACGGGCGGCAACTTCTTTGGCGTCGGCCACGCAAGCCTGTGGGACATCTGGCAACAGATCAGCCCAGACCCCAACCTGATCCTGCGCCTGCCACCCGAAGCCTTCAGCCTGTGACGGCGGGCGTGTGGCCGGGCCCACGTCCATTGCATTTCGGCCCTCGCCCCTCTATCTGAAAGCATCTGTCGGAACCCGGAAGGCCCTCCCGCATGAACTGGATCTCGAACTACGTCCGCCCGAAGATCAACTCGCTCTTCTCGCGCCGCGAGGTGCCGGAAAATCTTTGGACGAAGTGCCCCGAATGCGGGACCATGCTGTTTCACCGGGAACTTGCGGCCAATCTGAACGTCTGCACCAACTGCGATCACCACATGGCCATCAGCCCGCGGGATCGGTTCCGGTCGCTGTTCGATGGCGGGATCTTTACCGATGTGAAGGTGCCCGAACCGGTCGCGGACCCGTTGCAGTTCAAGGATCAGAAGAAATACCCCGAACGGCTGAAGGCCGCGCAAAAGGCCACGGGCGAGAAAGAGGCGATGCTGGTGGCCGAGGGCGAAATGGGCCGCACCCCGATTGTCGCCGTGGCGCAGGATTTCAGCTTCATGGCCGGGTCGATGGGCATGTATGTGGGCAATGCGCTGATTGCCGCGGCCGAACGCGCGGTCAAGATGAAGCGCCCGCTGGTGCTGTTTTCGGCAGCGGGTGGGGCGCGGATGCAGGAAGGTATCCTAAGCCTGATGCAGATGCCGCGTACAACCGTGGCCGTGCAGATGCTGAAAGAGGCGCGGCTGCCCTATGTGGTGGTGCTGACCCACCCCACGACAGGCGGGGTGACGGCCTCCTATGCCATGCTGGGGGATGTGCAGATTTCGGAACCCAACGCGCTGATCTGTTTTGCCGGGCCCCGGGTCATCGAGCAGACGATCCGCGAAAAACTGCCCGAAGGGTTCCAGCGCGCTGAATACCTGCTGGATCACGGGATGCTGGACCGGGTGACCCATCGCAAGCAACTGCGCGAGGAACTGATCACGATCCTGCGCATGCTGACGGGTCAGCCGCCAGCGGTGAAGGGCGATCTGCCAGCCCCGGCTGAACTGGGCGGCGAACCTGGCAGCCCCGATCAGGCCAGCGGCGCGGCGACGGCGGGCTGATCGTGGCACAGGGCTCTGACGCTGTGCTGGAACGGATGATGACCTTGCACCCCAAGGTCATCGACCTGACGCTGGACCGGGTGCATCGCCTGCTGGCGGCCCTTGGCAACCCCGAGACGCGGCTTCCCCCGGTGATCCACATTGCCGGCACCAATGGCAAGGGCAGCACTCAGGCCATGATCCGCGCCGGGCTGGAGGCCGAAGGCCGGGTGGTGCATGCCTATACCTCGCCCCATCTGGCGCGGTTCCACGAACGCATCCGGCTGGCGGGGGAACTGATCGGGGAAGACGCGCTGACGTCTTTGCTGGATGAATGCGTAAGGGCCAACGGGCCGGATGAGATCACCTTTTTCGAAATCACCACCTGTGCGGCGCTGCTGGCCTTTTCCCGCACGCCGGCCGATTTCACCCTGCTGGAGGTGGGTCTTGGCGGACGGCTTGATGCCACCAACGTGGTGGCGCGGCCGGCCCTGACGATCATCACCCCCGTCAGTCTGGATCACCAGCAATATCTGGGCGATACACTGCCGCAGATCGCCGGCGAAAAGGCCGGCATCATCAAGCGCGGGGTGCCGGTCATCGTCGGGCCACAGGCGCCCGAGGGGCTGGAGGTGATCGAAGCGCAGGCTGCAAGGCTGGGCGCGCCGGTTCTGGCCTTCGGGCAGCACTGGAACGTCTGGGAAGAGCGGGGCAGGCTGATCTATCAGGATGAAAACGGCCTGCTTGACCTGCCGCTGCCCAACCTGCCCGGCCCGCATCAGGTGCAGAACGCTGGCGCCGCCCTTGCCGCGCTGCGCCATCTGGGCGGGGGCGAGGCAGCCTGCGAGGCGGCCGTCACCCGCGCCTTCTGGCCCGCGCGCATGCAGCGCCTGCGCCATGGGCCGCTGCCAGACATTTCACCCGACATCGAACTGTGGCTGGACGGCGGGCATAACCCTGCGGGCGGTGAAGCCGTGGCCGCCACCCTGGAACGGATGCAGAAGCGCCCGACCTATCTGATCTGCGGGATGCTGAACACAAAGGACGTAAAGGGTTACATGCAGCCCTTGGCCGACCATGTGACGCGGCTGATTGCCGTCAGCATTCCGGGTGAAAAGAACACGCTGCCCGCCGAAGCCACGCGCGATGCGGCCATCGAGGCCGGGATGCAGGCGGAAACTGCGGAAACGGTTGATGCAGCCCTTGCCCGGATCGCCCGGGAAAACCCGAAAGCCCGGGTGCTGATCTGCGGATCGCTTTACCTTGCCGGAAACGTGCTGCGCGAAAACGGCTAGCGCTGGGGGGCGAACACGAACACCAGCGCCGCTGCGGCGACGGGCATCAGTCCTTTCGGCAGCACAGCGGAACTCATCATCCAGAGCCACGGAGAAAACCACCAGGTAACCAGTGCCGCCAAAGCGGCGATCAGCAGATTGCGCCAGCCATTTGCTGAACCCATATCCTTGATGATGCCCACGACAAGGCCGCCGACACCGACAAGCAGCAGAAAACCGCTGACAAGAACGACAAGCAGCCCTGTCATAGCGGCGGCTTCGTGGAAATTGTCCGCAATGTGGGCGCCACCGGCGAACAGCAGAACGCCCAGCAGCACGATGATTGCGGATATCCGCACGCCGAAGTCGATGCTGCCCCCGCCTGTCTTTCCCGCGCCTCGCTGGTCGATGAAGGTCTGCGCTGTGGATTCCGCCGCATTCGTGGGCGGCCCCTGCATCCATGAACCGCTGCCGGCGGTCGTGCGGCGGTTGAAATCCTCCAATGGATCGTTGCTCATACCATCGTGCTCCTAGGCTTTGTCCGAGCCGACCTTTGCCCCGTAGCTGGCCATGAACATCCGCACCGCGCCGTCCACCACGCGCTTGCGGTCCATCGGGGTGCAGCAGTCAGACATGCCGAAGATCAGCCGTTCGTGCAGGTCAGCCTTGCACAACTGCACGAATTGTTCCGCCGCCAGCGGGATGTCGGCAATCACCAGCGCCCCGCGGGCTACGCATTTTTGCAGGTAATCGGCCAGACGGTCGCGGATGACCTGCGGGCCAGAGTGATAGAATTCGTGCCCAAGGC
This sequence comes from Paracoccaceae bacterium, assembly GCA_023260935.1. Lineage (GTDB taxonomy): Bacteria > Pseudomonadota > Alphaproteobacteria > Rhodobacterales > Rhodobacteraceae > Pseudotabrizicola. Next base: position 1,109 of record JALQTL010000362.1, on the reverse strand, counting down.
CGGGAAAACGGTCACTTTCAGCCACGCAGATGCGGAACACCTTCTGCCCGAAATCCGACAGGACAAAGGACATGATCCGTTCCGCCGCCAGCCTCAGCACCTGATCGACCGGCGCGCTGTCATCGATCAGCGCCTCGGCCTCGTCCGCCTGTCGGCGGCATTCTCCCTTGGCCACTTCCATGAACAACAGCCGCTTGTCCGGAAAATAGCTGTAAAGTGTAGCCTTGCTGACCCCGGCCTCGCGGGCGATATCGTCCACGGATGCGCCTTCAAAGCCGTCGCGCAGGAAAATTGTCCGGGCGCCCTCTAGCACCTGGGTGAATTTGCGCCCCTTGCGCACCGTCTGGTTCAGGACAACCGTCATGGCCCCTCCATCCGCTGACCATAGGTCAGGAGAAGGGACCACGGCAAGCCAGACGCGAAGGCCGTCAGGTCTGGCAGGCGGTAAGGGCTTTCCCTTCGAGGGCCTTGCCCGCGGTGCAGCCCTTTGACGATCCGGTCACGACCGGATCGGTCGGGAAGGTCAGGTCGGGCAGGTAAAAACCCGGTCCTCCGGCAAAGGCGGGCGCTGCTGTGGACGCAAGGGCAAGGGCCAGAAAAATGCTGGCGGCAAATGGGGTGCGGGGGGCAGTTCTGGTCATCGGGAACTCCTGTATCTGAACTGATGGGTTCAGTTTTATATCTGAACCATCCAGTTCATTTTTTCAAGCCAAAACTGAACCGTTCGGTTTGCTTTTTTGCGGGTGTGATGGATTGCAATCCGCCGCCTAGCCCTTTACCTTAGAACCATTCTAAAAGGTGACTCATGCTTTCAGCCCTGACCAACCGCCGCCGCTTTTCGGATCTTTCCGAGCAGGAGATTCTGGCGCTGGCGATTTCCTCGGAAGAGGATGATGCAAGGATCTACCGAACCTACGCCGAACGGCTGCGGGCCGAATTCCCCGCTTCTGCCGCCATTTTTGACGGCATGGCCGAGGACCGCCCCTCCGATCTGGATGCTATGGCGCGGATTTCCGGCGTAGGGGCCAAGAAACTCGCCCAGTATGGGAACGTGTTTCTTGAAGTCATTACGGGTGGCCGCATTGAGTTGCACCCTGCGCGGCGCACAC
>JALQTL010000355.1 GCA_023260935.1 Paracoccaceae bacterium | reverse complement strand
AAACGCTCGCCGTAGAACATTGAGTTAGCACCGGCCAAGAAACATAAGGCCTGCATCTCATCACTCATCTCAGTACGACCCGCAGATAAACGCACATAACTTTCAGGCATCATAATGCGAGCCACCGCAATTGAGCGAATAAACTCAATCGCATCGATGCTATCTGCTCCATATAACGGTGTCCCTTCAACCTGAACCAACATATTGATAGGCACAGACTGAGGATGCATTGGCATGTTGGCCAACTCTTGCAGCATACGCGCACGATCTTTTGGCGTTTCCCCCATACCCAAGATGCCACCCGAACACACATTGATACCGGCATCACGAACATACTTCAGCGTATCGAGACGATCTTGGAAAGTACGTGTAGTAATCACGTTGCCGTAGAACTCTGGCGAGGTATCGAGGTTATGGTTGTAGTAATCCAAACCAGCATCACGTAAACGTTCCGCTTGCGGCTCAGTCAACATCCCCAAGGTAACGCAGGTCTGCATACCTAAGCCTCGTACCGCAGTAATCATATCGATGACCTTGTCGAGATTCTTATCGGTTGGGTTACGCCATGCAGCGCCCATACAAAAACGACTTGCGCCTTTACTTTTCGCCTCTGATGCCGCCGCAATCACCTCATCAAGGGGCAATAACTTTTCACGCTCTAGCTCAGTGTCATGCTTAGCGCTTTGAGAGCAGTAACCGCAGTCTTCAGGACATGCGCCGGTTTTAATCGAGAGCAAGGTGCTAACTTGGATCTCATTCGGATCAAAGTGTTCGCGATGAATCTGCTGCGCTGTGTAAATGAGATCGTTAAACGGCATTGCAAACAATGCTTGGATCTCATCCAAACTCCAATCGTGACGGATCTCAGTCTTCGACATCGTCGTGAATGGCCGCGTGATCGGCCGCGTGCGCGGCCTGAAGGTTCGCCTGACCGCCAGCGCGCGGGTTGAAGGCGACATCATCCACAAGACCATCGCCATCGAATCCGGGGCGCATTTCGAAGGTTCGGTCCAGCGTCAGGACGACCCGCTGGCCCAAGGGCGCATCGCAGCCCCGCAGGCCCAGCCCGCCCTTGCCGCCCCCGGGGCCGGCAAGCCGGCGCAAAAGGCCGACGGCATCTGATCCTGCACCGGCGGGAAAAGGCAAAAGGCGCGCCCGGGGTGGCGCGCCTTTTTCATTCCAGTGCGCGCCGATAAAGATGCCATGACGCATGGCCGAACAGCGGCAGCACGATGAACAGGCCCAGAAAGCCGGGCAGCATGCCGATGAACAGCGAAGCGGCAATCAGACCGGCCCAGACCAGCATCACCCCCGGGTTGGCCATCACAAGGCTCCAGCTTGCGATCATCGCGGTGATGAAATCGACATCGCGGTCCAGCAGCAGCGGCAGGCTTACCACCGTCAGCGCGAACAGCACCCCGGCAAAGACCGCCCCCACCGCCGTGCCGAAGGCCAGCATCATCAGCCCTTCGGGCGACAGGAAAACCTCGGGGCTGGTGGTGATGTTGGTCAGCGTGGCACTGCCCAGAAACAGCGCGAAGATCATATGCGCAAGGAAGTTCCAGAACAGGAAGAACACCACGATGATCGCCGCCATCGTGGGGATCTGGCGGTCTTTCTGGCTGACGACTGCCCCCAGGATCCCAGGCCATTCCAGTGCGATGCCCTGTTCAAGCCGGCGCGACACTTCGTAAAAGCCGCAGGCGATGAAGGGGCCAAGGATCGGGAACCCTGCCCCGGCAATGATCGTCCACCAGATCTGGCCCTTTGCCGTCATCGCCCAAGCGATCAACCAGCCGCCCAGCACATAGACCGCGGCGAAGAACAGGCCAAACATTGGCGCCGCGCGCAGGTCGCGCCAGCCCGCGGCCAGCGACGCCCGCAGATCCGACATTTCCAGCAGCATGATATGGGGCATCGGGCGGCTGTGCGCCACATCCTCGGCCATCGGTTCCCTCCCTTCGACTTTGCGTCTTGGGGGAAATCCTATGCGGCAAAGCTGTATCCCGCAAAGATGTATCTGCGATCCGGTATTCGAGGGCACGCCCCGCCCGGCGGTCAGTCGGCGTTGGCCTCGGCCCGGCTTTTGCCCGCCACATCCATGGCAAGGGTCGCGGCCATGAACTGATCCAGATCACCGTCCAGCACGCCTTGGGTATCGCTGGTTTCAACCCCGGTGCGCAGATCCTTGACCATCTGATAGGGTTGCAGGACGTAGGACCGGATCTGGTTGCCCCAGCCCGCATCGCCCTTTGATTCATGGGCCGCGTTGATGGCGGCGTTGCGCCGGTCAAGTTCCTGCTGATACAGCCGCGATTTCAGCGCGTTCATGGCGATTTCGCGGTTCTGATGCTGCGATTTCATCGAGCTTGTCACCACGATGCCGGTGGGAAGGTGGGTGATCCGCACGGCCGAGTCGGTGGTGTTGACGTGCTGCCCGCCCGCGCCGGACGACCGGTAGGTATCGATACGGATCTCGCTGTCGGGGATCACGATCTCGATGTTGTCATCCACCACCGGATAGACCCAGACCGAAGAGAACGACGTGTGCCGCCGCGCCGCCGAATCATAAGGAGAGATGCGGACCAGCCGATGCACCCCGGATTCGGACTTCAGCCAGCCATAGGCGTTATGGCCCGAAATCTTGTAGGAGGCCGAGCGGATGCCCGCCTCTTCGCCGGGGGTTTCCGACTGAAGCTCTACCTTGTAGCCTTTCTTTTCGGCCCACCGCACATACATCCGCGCCAGCATGCTGGCCCAGTCACAACTTTCGGTGCCGCCGGCACCTGCGTTGATTTCAAGGAAGGTATCGTTGCCATCGGCCTCGCCGTCCAGCAATGCCTCCAGTTCCTTGGCCTGAGCCAGCGGGACCATTTCCTTCAGGGCCTTTTCCGCCTCGGCCACGATTTCCTGATCGCCCTCCATCTCGCCCAGTTCGATCAGTTCGACATTCTCGCGCAGGCCCGTGTCGATCAGCTTGTAGGTCGACACCGCATCCATCAGCGCCTGTCGTTCGCGCATCAGCTTTTGCGCCTTGGCCGGATCGTTCCACAGGTTCGGGTCTTCGATCATGGCATTGAATTCTTCCAGCCGGTGCGGGGCGGTTTCCCAATCCATCCGCTGCGCCAGAAGTTTCAGCGACTTTTCGATGACGGCGATGTTGTTCTGCGTCTCTGCGCGCATGGTCTTCCCTCGGGCTTTGCCGGGCGTGATTATCGAAAAGCGAAGGCCCGGGCAAGGGATGCCCCCGCCCACCCCCCCCGCGGGAAAGGCGGGTCAGTAAAGCCCGCCGGAACTGAGCGTGCCGAAATCGGCCTTTTTGGGGATGATCTTGGTTTCCCCTGTCGAGGTGGTCACAGAGGTGCCCCCACCCACATCGGTTTCGCCGTAGCCAAAGAGCGGCAGGTTGCCCCCCATGGCAAATCCACCATCGACGAACAGGCCAAAGATGGGCTCTTCGCCATCGCGGAAGTATTCCGCCACCACATTTTCACCCGATGCCCCATCGGGCAGGCGGGCGCCGCTGAAACGGTCGATGTTGATGAAATAGCCGCCCGGGGGCACGCGGAACTTGGCGCCGCCGTATTTCTTGATCGCGGTGCGCATGAACTGTTCGAAGACCGGGCCGCAGAAGCCGCCGCCCGATGCGCCAGAGCCAAGGGTGCGCGGCTGGTCATAGCCGATATAGCAGCCCGCAACGATGTTCGAGGTATAGCCGATGAACCAGACATCCTTCGAATCGTTGGTGGTGCCGGTCTTTCCGGCCACCGGCACGGGAAGGTTGATGCTGCGTGCCGTGCCGCGCTGAACCACGCCTTCCATCATGCTGGTCAGCTGATAGGCGGTGACCGCATCCATCACCCTTTCGCGCTTTGACACCACCTCGAGCGCGGCGCCGGGGTCAAGGCTGGCAAGCTGGCAATCGGTGCAGTTGCGCTGGTCATGGCGATAGACGGTGCGGCCAAAGCGGTCCTGCACCCGGTCCACCAGCGTAGGTTCCACCCGTTCACCGCCATTGGCAAACATCGCATAGGCCGCCACCATGCGGAACAGGGTGGTTTCCTGCGCCCCCAGCGCATTGGCAAGGAAGGCATCCATCCGGTCATAGACGCCAAAACGTTCGGCATAGCTGGCCACCACATCCATCCCGATCTCTTCGGCAATCCGCACCGTCATCAGGTTGCGCGACTGTTCGATGCCGGTGCGGATCGTGGTGGGGCCGTAAAACTTGTTCGAGGCATTCTTCGGCCGCCACAGGCCCTGCGGCGTGTTCACCTCGATCGGGGCGTCGACGACGATGGTTGCAGGCGTAAAGC
>JALQTL010000327.1 GCA_023260935.1 Paracoccaceae bacterium | reverse complement strand
GGCTTTGGCCGCCCCAACAATGCCGGGACCAAGCTGTTCGGCATTTCGGGCCATGTGAACAACCCCTGCGTTGTTGAAGAGGCAATGTCGATCCCGCTGAAGCAGCTGCTTGAGGAGCATTGCGGCGGCGTGCGGGGGGGCTGGAAGAACCTGAAGGCCGTGATCCCGGGCGGGTCTTCGGTGCCCCTGCTGACGCAGGCGCAGTGCGATGATGCGATCATGGATTTCGACTGGCTGCGCGAGCAGCGGTCTGGCCTTGGCACGGCGGCAGTGATCGTGATGGATCAGTCCACCGATGTGATCAAGGCGATCTGGCGTCTTTCGAAGTTCTACAAGCACGAATCCTGCGGCCAGTGCACGCCTTGCCGCGAAGGCACCGGCTGGATGATGCGGGTCATGGATCGTCTGGTGCGCGGTGAGGCTGAGGTTGAAGAAATCGACATGCTGCTGAGCGTTACCAAGCAGGTCGAGGGCCACACGATCTGCGCCCTTGGCGATGCGGCTGCCTGGCCGATTCAGGGCCTGATCCGGGCCTTCCGGGATGAGATCGAAGATCGCATCAAGGCCAAGAAGACCGGCCGTCTGTCGGCGGTTGCGGCGGAGTGAAACGAATGGCCACAGCCATGACCCTTGCGCTTGCGGCTTCGGCCTGCGTGCAACCGGCGCCCCGAGCGGCCGGGCCGGGGGTGGCTGTGCCGCTGCGGGTCACGAATGGCGATCAGCCCTTTGCCTTTGACCAGGGGGCGCTTGCGCGCAAGCAGGGCGAAGCCCTGTGCGGGGCGCAGGGCCTGGCGTTGCGGACCAGCATCTATGACCGGATTGACGCCGGCGCCTGGGTGTTCGTGGAGGGCTGCGCATGACCTGTTATGCGATATCAGGCCCGAACGTGGCACTGACCTTGTGCCGTCATCGCATAGCAGGGGCTTGCGCGCCTATCTCTTTGGCATGGAATGCCAAGGAGGCGATGATGAAACTTGTTCCGATGACCCTTGCCCTGCTTTTGCTGGCGATGCCTGCCGTTGCGCTGGAACCCTTGCCGCAGGAAAAGCATATCAATGACAGCCTGCGGGCCGGTCGGATCGGCGATGTGATCCGCAAGACCTGCCCGACGATTTCGGCCCGGATGTTCGTGGTGCTGGGCAAGATCGAGGATCTGAAGCGCTATGCGCTGGCACAGGGCTATTCGCGGTCCGAGGTAGAGGCTTTCATCAAGAACTCCGAACAGAAGGCACGCCTGCGGGCCGAAGCCGATGCCTATCTTGCCGCGGCGGGGGCAGTTCCGGGCCAGCCCGAAACCTATTGCGCCGTGGGCGAGGCCGAAATCGCGAAAGGCAGCCTGGTCGGGCAATTGCTGAGGTCGTCCAGATGACCGGTAACGGGGCCATGCATCTTGCAGAGCTGAACGTGGGCCGCCTTCTGGCACCCACGGATGACCCGCGTGTGGCGGCTTTCATGAAGGCGCTTGACGCGGTCAATGGCATCGGCAAGCGCAGCCCCGGCTTTGTCTGGATGATGGAAGGGTCGGGAGAGCCCGGGGCCGGAAATACGGAAACGAAGATTGGCGGCGATCCGCAGCGTATCTCGAACCTGACGGTCTGGGAAAATGTTGAATCGCTTGAGCATTTCGTCTGGAACACGGTGCACCGCGCGTTCTATGAGCGGCGGGCGGAATGGTTCGAGGTTCTGGATGGCATGCATTTCGTGATGTGGTGGGTGCCCGCGGGGCACCGGCCGACACTGGACGAGGCGCTGGGGCGGTTGGAGCATCTTCAACGGCACGGCGACGGCGATCGGGCCTTTGGCTGGTCGTATCTGAAAGAGGCGCAGCTTTGGAAAACCCATGGCTGCAACCGGATGGCTGCGGAGTAAGCAGATGACGAACCTGAAGAAGATCAGCATTGACGGCATCGAGGTCGAGGTGGATGGCGCGATGACCATCATCCAGGCGGCCGAGGTGGCGGGCGTGGAAATCCCGCGCTTCTGCTATCACGAGCGTCTGTCGATTGCGGGCAACTGCCGCATGTGTCTGGTTGAGGTTGTCGGCGGCCCGCCGAAGCCGGCGGCATCCTGCGCGATGCAGGTGCGTGACCTGCGCCCCGGCCCGAACGGCGAGGCGCCGGTGGTCAAGACCAACAGCCCGATGGTCAAGAAGGCCCGCGAGGGCGTGATGGAATTCCTGCTGATCAACCACCCGCTCGATTGCCCGATCTGCGATCAGGGCGGCGAATGTGACCTTCAGGATCAGGCCATGGCTTACGGGGTGGATTTCAGCCGCTACCGTGAACCCAAGCGCGCCAGCGAAGATCTGAACCTTGGCCCGCTGGTCGCGACCACGATGACGCGCTGCATTTCCTGCACCCGTTGCGTGCGCTTCACCACCGAAGTTGCGGGCATCACCCAGATGGGCCAGACGGGGCGGGGCGAGGATAGCGAGATCACCAGCTATCTGAACATGACGCTCGACTCGAACCTTCAGGGCAACATCATCGATCTGTGCCCGGTGGGGGCGCTGACCTCGAAACCCTATGCCTTTACCGCGCGCCCGTGGGAGTTGACCAAGACAGAATCCATCGACGTGATGGATGGGCTGGGGTCGAACATCCGGGTTGATACCAAGGGCCGCGAAGTGATGCGCATCCTGCCGCGCAACCATGACGGCGTGAACGAGGAATGGATTTCCGACAAATCGCGCTTCATCTGGGATGGTCTGCGCCGTCAGCGTCTGGATACGCCCTATATCCGAGAGAACGGGCGCTTGCGCAAAGCCGGCTGGGGCGAGGCGCTTGCCGCCGCCGCTGCCGCGATGAAGGGCAGGAAGGTGGCCGGTCTGGTGGGCGATCTGGCCCCGGTCGAGGCGGCTTTCAGCCTGAAGCAACTGGTCGAGGGTCTGGGGGGCCGGGTCGAGTGCCGGACCGATGGCGCCAAGCTGCCGGCGGGCAACCGGTCCGCCTATGTCGGCACCGCGGCGATCGAGGATATCGACAGCGCCCGCGCCATCATTCTGGTCGGCACCAACCCGCGTGATGAAGCGGCCGTTCTCAACGCCCGTATCCGCAAGGCATGGAGCCTTGGCGCCGAGGTCAGCCTGATTGGCGAGCCGGTCGATCTGACCTATGCCTATACCCATCTGGGCGCCGACCGGGCCAGCCTTGTGAAGGCGGCGGCCGACGCGAAGGAAACCGCCGCTTCGCTGGTGATCGTGGGGCAGGGTGCCCTGAACGAGGCCGATGGCGAAGCCGTGCTGAGCCAGGCCATGAAACTGGCCGAGGGCATGGGGGCGAAGCTTCTGGTGCTGCATACGGCGGCATCGCGGGTGGGGGCCATGGATGTGGGCTGCGTCACCGAAGGCGGCCTGACGGCGGCGATGGACGGGGCCGAGGTGATCTACAACCTTGGCGCGGACGAGGTGGAAATCGCCCCCGGTCCCTTTGTGATCTATCAGGGCAGCCATGGGGACAGGGGCGCGCACCGTGCCGACCTGATCCTGCCGGGTGCGGCCTATACCGAGGAAAACGGCCTGTTCGTGAACACCGAAGGCCGCCCGCAACTGGCCATGCGCGCGGGCTTTGCCCCGGGTGATGCCAAGGAAAACTGGGCGATCCTGCGCGCGCTTTCAGCGGAACTGGGGGCGGTGCTGCCTTGGGACAGCCTTGCCGGGCTGCGCAAGGCTCTGGTTGCGGCGCATCCGCATCTGGGCCGGATCGACGAGGTTGCGGCGAATGACTGGAACCGCATTCCGCTGCGCGAGCCGGCAAAGGCCGGGTTGCGCAATGCCGTGCGCGATTTCTATCTGACCAACCCGATCGCGCGCGCCAGTGCGGTGATGGCCGAGCTTTCGGCCATGGCCCGTGCCCGGGCCGAAAAGCCGCTGGCGGCGGAGTAAGAACATGCGTTCCCTGATCGTCCTTGCCATGCTGACGACCGCCCCGGCGGCGCTGTCGGCCTGCGCGACGGCGCCGGGGGCCGATCCGGGTGCCACAAGGGGGGCCTTTCAGCCTGCCTATCAGGGCATTCAGACAGTGCTGCTGGAGGGTGACATGGTCAGTTTCCGCGTGGCAATGGAAGGCGCGCAAAGCGAGCGGGATGTCGAAGCCTATGCCCGCTGCGCGGCGGCACAATATGCGCTGATCCGGGGGGCCGGGTTTGCGCGCCATGTTCGCACGAATGTGGCAAAGGATGGCAACACATGGCGGGGCGACGGGGTCTACCTGATCTCGGCAGCCCTGCCGCGCGGGCTTAGAACGATCGATGCCGAAGTGACGGTGCGCGATTGTGGCGAGCGGGCGATACCGACGGTCTGAGGATGAGGAACGGACGATGACGGACTTTCTGGCAACACCCATGGGGATGGCAGTTCTGATCCTGGCCCAGACCCTGATGGTGGTCGGCTTCGTGATGATCTCGATGCTGTTCCTCGTCTATGGCGACCGCAAGATCTGGGCGGCCGTACAGATGCGGCGCGGGCCGAACGTGGTGGGCCCCTGGGGCCTGTTGCAGACGGTGGCGGATGCGGCGAAATACGTCTTCAAGGAAATCGTGATCCCTGCCGGGGCTGACCGGCCGGTTTTCTTCCTTGCGCCGATGCTGTCGTTTGTTCTGGCGATGATGGCCTGGGCCGTGATCCCCTTTGATAGCGGTTGGGTGCTGGCCAACATCAACGTGGCCATCCTTTTCGTCTTTGCCATGTCCTCGCTGGAAGTTTACGGCGTGATCATGGGGGGGTGGGCCTCCAACTCCAAATATCCGTTCCTCGGGTCGCTCCGGTCGGCGGCGCAGATGATTTCCTACGAAGTGTCGCTGGGCCTGATCATCATCGGGATCATCCTGTCGACCGGCAGCATGAACCTGTCGGCGATCGTAGAGGC
>JALQTL010000318.1 GCA_023260935.1 Paracoccaceae bacterium | reverse complement strand
AGAAATCCCCCGAAGAGATTGAAAAGGCCGTGGCCAAGGCCGCGAAGATCCTGCAACTGGAACCCTATCTTGACCGCTTGCCAAAGGCGCTGTCGGGCGGGCAGCGGCAGCGGGTGGCCATCGGGCGGTCGATCGTGCGCGACCCCAAGGTCTATCTGTTCGACGAACCCCTGTCGAACCTTGATGCCGCCCTGCGCGTGGCGACCCGGATCGAGATTGCGCAGCTGAAGGAATCGATGCCGAATTCGACCATGATCTATGTGACCCATGATCAGGTCGAGGCGATGACGCTGGCCACCCGCATCGTCGTGCTGGCCGGGGGCGGGATCAGCCAGGTCGGCAGCCCGCTGGAACTTTACGAACGCCCGCAGAACGAATTTGTGGCGCAGTTCATCGGCAGCCCGGCGATGAACCTGATGGCGGGCGAGGTGGTGGAAACCGGTGAAACCACTGTGGTCCGGCTGGCCAATGGCGGCGTGGCGCGGTCCTCGGTGCCGACCCTTGCAGCAGACAAGGGGCTGAAGGTGAACATCGGCGTGCGCCCCGAGGATCTGGTTGCCACGGCGGGCGAGCCGATCTTTACCGGCGAGGTCGAGATCACCGAAGCGCTTGGCGAGGTGACGCTGCTTTATTTCAAGCGCGCGGGCGAAGATGCGCAGGTGGTGGCAAAGCTGCCGGGGATCCACCCCGACATGCGGCGCAAGACCGTGGCCTTGTCGGCCGATCCGGCCAAGGTGCATCTTTTCGCCGGCGGCAAAAGCCTGCTGTATCGCTGATCCCCTAGACCAGCGCCAGCACGACCAGAAACAGCGCCGACAGCCCGCAAGCCAGAAGGGTGGGCAGCCACAGGGTAAATCGTGGGGGTGGGGGCAGGGGGGCCATGCCGCCTTCATCGCATGTTAGGGTTTATGCTTTCCTAATGCCGGCCATGAACCGGCTTTCCCATTCCCCCGACTGGCAGGCGCTGACGGATGCGGCGCCCCTGCCGCAACATTGGGCTTATGGTCAGACGATGGAACGGCTGGGCGCGCGGGTGGGGCGCTGCCTTTTGCAGGGCCGTGCGGTGCAATTCGTGGAACGGCGCGGGCTGCGGCTGGTGCATCGCGCGCCGGCCGACCTGGGCCTTGCACCGCTGGCGCGCCATGGCGGCATCACCCTTGCCATCACTCAGGCCCGGGGCCCTGGGATGGTGCCACTGATCACCCCCCGCTTTCATGCCGAATGGCTGCTTGATGCCCCGCTGCCAGCCTTGCGGGCGGCGATGCGCCCCACATGGCGCCGCGCTCTGGATCAAGCCGGGGCGCGGGTGGTCGAAGATCCGGGCGCGCTGTCGGCTGTTCTGGCCGCTGCCTCCGGGGTGATGAAGGGCCGCGGGGTAAAGGCGCTGCCCCCGGCCTTTGCCAATGCCTGGGCTGGTGGGGTTCTGGTGCTGCGGGCAGGCCCGTCCGCGCGGATGACAGGGGGCGCGGTGTTTCTGATCCACGGGCAGGGCGCCACCTATCACGCCGCCTGGGCCAGTGACCGCGGCCGGGCAGAGGGCGCGCCGCGGGCGCTGCTGTGGCAGGCGGCGCTGATCCTGCGTGCGCGGGGGGTGACCCGGCTTGATCTGGGCGCCTTTGATGCCGCCAGCCCCGGCCTTGCCGGGTTCAAGCTTGGCAGCGGGGCGATGCCCGTCTCGCTTGGGCCGACCGCTCTGGTGCTGCCCTTCTGACCGCAGGCCCTTGCCGGCCGGGGCCGAAGCGGGCAGGCTGGCGCAAAGACGAAAGGAGGGGGCGATGACAGTCGTGGTAACGGATGAAATGGTGCGCGCCTATCAGCAGGATGGCGTGGTGCTGATCAAGGGCCTGTTCGCCCCTTGGGTCGCGGAATTGCGGACCGGCATCGAAAAGAACATGGCCGATCCGGGCCAGCCGATGCCCACCCTGAAACCCGGTGAGGCCGGCCGGTTCTTCGACGATTACTGCAACTGGCAGCGTATTCCCGAATTCGAGCGGGTCATCCGTCAATCCGACGCCGCCGAGGTGGCGGCCCGGCTGATGCAATCAGACCGGGTGCAGCTTTTCCACGATCACGTTCTGGTCAAGGAACCCGGTACCTCTAAGCCGACGCCATGGCATACGGACGGGCCCTATTACTTTGTCGAAGGCCGACAGACGGTCAGCTTCTGGTCGCCGCTTGACCCGGTGACAGAGGCATCGCTGCGCTGTGTGGCGGGCAGCCATCTGTGGCCGCGCGATGTCTTGCCGACGCGATGGATGGCCGAGACGAACTTCTACCCCGGTGATCATGATTACATGCCCGTGCCCGACCCCGAGGCGGAAGGCATGCGCATTCTGGAATGGCCGATGGAACCGGGCGATGCGGTAGCCTTTCATTACCGCACCCTGCATGGCACGCGGGGCAACAGCACCACGAACCGCCGCCGGGCCTTTTCGCTGCGTCTTGTGGGCGATGATGCGCGCTATGTCGACCGGCCGGGCCCCACCTCTCCGCCCTTTCCGGGGCATGGGATGGTGGCGGGCCAACGCCTGCGGGAAGACTGGTTCCCGGTGCTGAGGGGCTGAGGCCATGGCCCGCAAATCCCGTGCCGGCGCCCCGGTTTTGCGCCGGCTGCGTCATGCGAACGCCTTGAAAGCGCCGCAGAAATGGGGTGGTCTTTTCGCCAAAGGAGATATCCATGGCCACTGACCCTGCCCATTTCCGGCCCAAGGCCTTTCCTCCGCCCGAATTCCCGCCGCGGCGCCTGCCGATGTTCGCGCAGATGCCTCCGGCGGTGTTTCCGGCCGTTCTGGGGTTGTTGGGGCTGTCGCTGGCGCTGAAGCGTGCCGCCATCGTGGCCGAGGTGCCCGAGGCCTTTGCCGATCTGGTGATGGGGCTTGTGGCGGGACTTTGGCTGTTCTGCGCGGTGGCTTACGGGATCAAGATCGGGCGGCGGCCCGGTGTGGTGATGGAAGACCTGCGGATCCTGCCCGGCCGGGCGGGGCTGGCGGCGGCCTCGGTCGGCGGCTTTGCCTTTTCGGCGGTGGTGGCCTTCTTTCAGCCTCAGCTTGCTGTCGGCACGCTGCTTCTGGCCTTCGCGCTGCATCTGGGGCTGGTCACGGCCACGGTGCGGGCGCTGCTGGCGGCCCCGCCAGAGGCGCGCGATGTCACCCCGGCGTGGCACCTGTCCTTCGTGGGCTTCATCGTGGGGGCGCTGGCAGCCATCCCGCTGGGCTGGACCACGCTTGCCACCGGCATCCTTTGGGCCACGATGGTGTTGGCCGCGCTGATCTGGGGTGTCAGCCTGTGGCAATTGACGCGCCGGGTGCCGCCGGCCCCGCTACGACCGCTGCTGGCCATCCATCTGGCGCCAGCCAGCCTTTTTGCCAGTGTGGCCGGCCTTCTGGGGATGACCATGCTGGGCCATGCGATGACCATCCTTGGCCTTGGCATTCTGGTGGCACTGGTGCTGGCCGGGCGCTGGATCACCGAAAGCGGGTTTTCGCCGTTGTGGGGGGCCTTCACCTTTCCGCTGGCCGCCTATGCCTCGGCCATGCTGATCAACGGGTGGGTTCTGCCCGGGGTGCTGCTGACGGTGCTGGCGCTTGGCGCGAACCTGTCGATCGCGTGGCGGGTGATCCGGATGTGGCCGGGCGGCAAGCTGGCGGGAAAAACCAACGCCGCCACGGCCTGACCGCGCTATCCCTGCGCCACGATCCGCTTGTCCATCAGCTTGCCGATCTCTGTCTCTGGCAGGCCCAGCACATCGGCCAGAATTTCCTCGCTGTGCTGACCCAGCCGCGGGGCAGGGCGAGGGGCTTCGCGGGCATGGGCCGAAAACCCGATGGGCAAGCCGGGAACCGGCAGGGTGCCGATCCCCGGCTGATGCAGCATCGAAAACATCGGATTGTCGGGTGAAAAATCCGGGTCGTCACGCACGGCTTCGGCAAAGCTGCGGAACGGGGCCCATGTCAGGCCCGCGGCATCGAAAGCCGGGCCGATCTCGGCCAGTTCGCGGGCCGCAAACCACGGGGCAAACAGCGCCGTGATCTCTTTCCGCGCGGCCCAGCGGTTGCCTTCGGCGCGCAAGTCAAGGTTCAGCCGCTGGCCCAGAAGGGCGATCTCTTCCTCCATCCCCAGCACCTTGACCAGCCCGCGCCATTGCCTGTCGGTCAGCCCGATCACCATCACCCGCGCCCCGCAGCGGCACTGGAAATCCTGCCCATAGGCACCGTAAAGCGCATTGCCGGTCTTCGGCCGGTCTGTGCCGTTGATCGTGACCTCGCCCAAGATCCCGAGGTTGGCCAGCATGGCGGCGGCCACATCCTTCAGCGACATTTCGGCCAACTGGCCGCGACCGCTGCGCAGCCGTTGACGTTCGGCCGCCAGCAGGGCCTGCACCATCATTCCCCCCGCGATGCAATCCCACGCCGGCAGCACATGGGCCACGGGTTCCGTGCTGCCTTCGGGCCCGGTGGCTGCCGGAAAGCCCAGCGAGGGGTTGACGGTATAATCGACCGCCGGTTCCCCCCGCCGCGTGCCGGTCAGCGAGACCATGATCAGATCGGGGCGCAGGGCGGAAAGGGCCGGATAATCCATCCAGCCGCGCACCCGAAGGTTGGTCAGGAACATGCCCGCATCAGGGCCCGGTGCGGTGATCAGCCGGGTGACGATCTCTTGCCCCGCGGGATGCGAAAGATCGACGGCGATGGATCGTTTTCCCTTGTTCAGCCCGGCCCAGAACAGGCTGTTTCCTTTTGCCGTCACGGGCCAACGCTGCGCATCCAGCCCGCCTTGCAGCCGGTCAAAGCGGATCACATCGGCACCCATTTGCGCAAGGGTCATGCCGGCCAGCGGCACGGCGACGAAGGCCGATCCTTCGACGACCCTCATTCCGTTCAGAATTCCCGTCATATTAGCCGTTCGCACTCCAGATGGCGGTGGCCTGCATGCAGTGCAGACCGTCCTGATTGACAGTGGCGAGCGGCTGTTCCTCCTGACCGGACCAGCCATTCAAGGTGAGGATGTCCGTATGAAAGGCCGGGCGGACGCCCCGGAACCGAAAGGCCGACGGATCGGCCCCGCGATGCTTTCGTGCCGCCTGCATCAGCGCCATGGCCTGAAGCGGGCCATGCACCACCAGATCGGGGTATTTTTCCACCTCGCGCGCATAGGGCAGATCAAAGTGGATGCGATGCGCGTTGAAGGTAAGCGCCGAAAAACGGAACAGGCGCAGGGTATCGACGGGAAAGGGATCAGACCATGCCGGCCCCGGCGGGGCGGGGCTTGGCGGCGGGGGCTGAAAGCGCTGCGGCATGGCAACGTAAACGATGTCCTGTTCCTCGCGGATGGCAAGACCTGCATCCCCGGAAACCTCGTGCCCCACTGTGACAAAGACCATCCGGCCAGATGCCCCCGTCTTTTCAGACACCTTCAGAATTGTCGATACGCGGTGCAGGGGCTTGCCAATCTGCAAGGGGGCCAGAAACGTCAGCCGCCCGCCCGCCCACATCCGCCGCTCCAGCGGCACGGGCGGAAGAAAACCGCCCCGCGCGGGGTGGCCATCGGGGCCAAGGCCTGACATCGGCGCCTCGGGCGACCAGCCCATCCAGTGCCACAGCAGCGGAAGAGGTGCGCCCTGTGCATGATCGCCCGTCACTTCCAGCGTGGCCGCCATCTGGCGGCATTGGCGCGGCGAGATGGTATCGGTCGCCTCTTCACGGCGCCCCACCCAATCTTCGAATGCTGAGGTTGCGATCTGATCCAACAACGCCTCGCTGCGCAACTTTATTGCGCAATGATGTTGTGGATTGCCGTCAGGTCAAGGGCGCTTACGTCGCAGGCCCGGAATTCGCGGATATATTGGCCCGATCGCGGGGCAGGGAAAAGAACTGGCTGTCACACCATTCATCGCCCCATTGCATCGTGCGTTCTTCGTAGCGGGTCTTCTGAAACCCGAAACGTTCCAGCAGGCGGATCGACGCCAGATTGCGCGGGTCAACC
>JALQTL010000289.1 GCA_023260935.1 Paracoccaceae bacterium | reverse complement strand
TGAAGGATGCGTTGATCCGGCCAACAGCTAAGCCGCGGGCTGCAATAGTGGACCCGAAGGCGCTTGGGTCTTTGATGCGCGCAATCGACCAGTTCCACGGACAAGCCGTGACGAGGCTCCCACCACTTTTCCAGATCGCGGGTTTCGGGCAGGGGCGTTTGCTGACAGGCTGGCGCATGTCCTGCCTTTGCTGCGGCGGAATCTCGCCAGATCCGCGGCGGATCGTTGCGACGTTTCTGCCGGGCATGCGCAGAAACCCGGTTCTCAGGCCCGCCGGATTTCGCCAGTCTTGGGCATCCCGCTGAGGAGACGGGTTCATGGCAGGTACCCCCTGCCCCAAGAGTGGAGGACAGCTTATGACCAGATTCATGTCGCGCGGACTGCGCGCCCTTGTTGCCGGCACCGCAATTGCCGCGGCGCCAATGGCGGCCCATGCAGAACAGTTCATCAATATCCTGACCGGCGGCACGTCAGGCGTTTACTATCCCATCGGCGTGGGCCTGTCGAAAATCTATGCCGACGGCATCGAAGGCGCGCGCACTCAGGTGCAATCGACCAAGGCTTCGGTGGAAAACCTGAACCTGCTGCAACAGGGCAAGGGGGAATTTGCCATCGCTCTGGGCGATTCCGTGAAATATGCGTGGGAAGGCAATGCCGACGTGGGCTTTGCCGCGCCGCTGGACAAGATCCGCGGCATCGCGGCGGCCTACCCGAACTACATTCAGGTGGCGGCCAGCGCCGACAGTGGCATCACCACCATCGCCGATTTCAAGGGAAAGGCAATTTCGGTGGGCGCGGCCAAATCGGGCACCGAACTGAACGCCCGGGCGATCATGGGTGCATTGGGGATGTCGTATGACGACTTCTCGAAGACCGAATACCTGCCCTTCGCGGAATCGGTGGAACTGATGAAGAACCGCCAGCTTGACGCCACGCTGCAATCGGCGGGGCTTGGCGTTGCCTCGCTGAAGGATCTGGCGACATCGGTTCCCACGACGATCGTGTCGATCCCGGCGGACGTGGCGGAAAAGCTGGGTGCGCCCTATCTGGCGGCCACCATTCCGGCCGGCACCTATGAAGGGCAGACAGCGGATGTTCCCACCCTTGCGGTCGGCAACTTCTTCCTGACCCATGAAGGCGTGGATGAAGAAACCGTCTATCAGATGACCAAGCTGATGTTCGAGAACCTTCCCGAACTTGTGGCCGCGCACAAGGCCGCCAGTGCGATCACGCTGGACAACGCGCTGAACGGCATGCCCGTGCCGCTGCATCCCGGGGCCGAGCGGTATTACCGCGAGGTCGGCCTGATCAAGTAAACCCGCACCAAAGACGGGTCGGGCGGGCTCTTCGGGTCCGCCCTTTTTCGACAGTCCGGGAAAAGTCTTCAGGGAGGGGACAATGACCGCAAACGCATCACCGCAGGTGCCAAATCCGCACGATCCGCTTGCCGCGGGTTTCCCGCCCGGATGGGAAGGGCGTTCCTTGTTCTGGATCGCCGTGGCTTTTTCGGTCTTCCAGATCCTGACGGCGGCCCATCTGGTGGATTTTGCCAGCCAGATCACCCGCGCCTTCCATGTGGGCTTCCTGATGCTGTTGGGGTTTCCCATACTTGCGCTGATGAAAGGCGCCACGCCGCCGCTGCGCGCCCTTGCCTGGGCGGCGGCTTTGGTGGGGGTGGTGGTCGCCCTTTACCAGTGGTGGGATTATGTGCCGCTTCTGATGCGGGCCGGCGATCCGCTGCCGCGCGATGTGGCCTTTGGCGTGGCGGCGCTGGTGCTGGTCTTTGCGGCTGCCTGGGTGATGATGGGGCCGGCACTTCCCATCATCGCCGGCGCTTTTCTGGCCTATTGCCTATGGGGCGAATACCTGCCCAGCCCGCTGAACCACCGCGGCTATGATTTCAGTCAGGTGATCGATCACATGGCCTTCGGGACCGAAGGGATCTACGGCATCCCGGTCTATGTCTCGTCCACCTTCATCTTCCTGTTCATCCTGTTCGGTGCGTTCCTTGAAAAGGCCGGGATGATCAAGCTTTTCACCGATGTCAGCCTTGGCCTTGTGGGGCACAAGATGGGTGGGCCGGCAAAGGTTTCGGTCCTGTCGTCGGGGTTGATGGGCACCATTTCCGGCTCTGGCGTGGCCAATGTGGTGACCACGGGCCAGTTCACCATTCCGCTGATGAAGAAGTTCGGCTACCGGCCGGCCTTTGCCGGCGGGGTCGAGGCGACGGCCAGCATGGGCGGGCAAATCATGCCGCCCGTCATGGGCGCCGTCGCCTTCATCATGGCTGAAACGCTTGGCGTGGAATATGTCGAGGTGGTGAAGGCTGCAATCATCCCCGCGATCCTTTATTTCGCCGCCGCCTTCTGGATGGTGCATCTGGAGGCCGGGCGCATGGGCCTGATGGGCCTGTCGAAGGCCGAGCTTCCATCGCCCCGCGCGGCGCTGAAGGCGGGCTGGCACCTGATCCTGCCGCTGGCGGTGTTGGTCTGGCTGCTGTTTTCCGGCTACACGCCGCTGTTTGCGGGCACCGTGGGGCTGGGGTTGACGGTGATGCTGATCCTTGGCGCCAGCGTGGCGCTTGGCCTGCCTGCCGGGGTGATCCGCTATCTGTGGTGGATCGGCCTTGGCCTTGTGGCGGCGGCCTTTCTGGAATGGGGGATCTGGGTGGTGGCCACTGCGGTGGTGGCGCTTGTGGCGATCAATGTGCTGTCGAAGGGCGGGCGCGAAACCCTGATGATCTGCCGCGATGCCCTTGCCGACGGGGCCAAGACTGCGCTGCCGGTGGGTATTGCCTGCACGCTGGTGGGGGTGATCATCGGCACCATGACCCTGACGGGCGCGGCCAATACCTTTGGCCAGTTCATCGTGGGGGTGGGCGAGAAAAGCCTGTTCCTCAGCCTTGTGCTGACCATGATCACCTGCATCGTGCTGGGCATGGGCATTCCGACCATCCCCAATTACATCATCACCTCGTCCATTGCCGGGCCCGCGCTTCTGGAACTGGGCGTGCCGCTGATCGTCAGCCACATGTTCGTTTTCTATTTCGGCATCCTTGCCGATCTGACACCGCCCGTGGCGCTTGCCTGCTTCGCCGCCGCCCCGATTGCGAAAGAGCGCGGGCTGATCATCAGCCTGAACGCGGTCAAGATCGCGGCGGCGGGCTTCGTTATTCCTTTCATGGCGGTCTATACGCCGGCTCTGATGTTGCAGGATGGCGGTCCGCTGGCCGAGGCGATCGGATATGTCCCTGCGGTGATCTACATCGTGGGCAAGGCGGCGCTTGCCATCGGTCTTTGGGGGGCGGCGGTGATCGGCTGGCTGGGTCGGCCGCTGACGCTGTGGCAGCGCGGGCTTGCAGTGCTGGCGGCTGGCGCCCTTGTGGCGGCCCTGCCGGCAACCGACGTCATCGGCTTTGCGCTGGTGGCGGCCTTTGCCGCGCAGCACCTGCTGCTGCGCCGGGCCGCCGCATGACGGCCTGCCTGCTGGTGGGGGCGGTGGCCCTTGGCCTTGCCGGGCCCGATTTCACCTTGCGCTGGATGCATTCGGTGGAACATGTCGGGTGGCAGGAAGACTGGCGCATCGAAGAAGGCGGCCTGCGCCTTGTCACGGCGCGGGTAAAGGGATCGGGCGCGGGAATGGAACCGGGCGAAGGCGCGCGACTGGTGGGCGACTGGTGGGTCTGGTCGCCGGGCACAAGGGTAGACAGTCTGCATCTGGCGGCCTCGGGGGCCACGGGCGGGGGGTGGGAACTTTGCCCGGCCGGGGGTGCCGGCTGCATTGCCTTGGGTGAACAGGCCGCGGCACCCTTGCAGATTGCCCCGTGCCCGCAATGACCCGGAACGCCGACCTTGTGATCGTCGGGGGCGGCATCCTTGGCCTTGCCACCGGGCTGGAGGCGCAGCGCCGCCTGCCGGGCGCCAGTATCCTGCTGCTGGAAAAGGAAGACGCCGTTGCCCGCCACCAGACAGGCCGCAATTCCGGGGTGATCCATGCCGGGGTCTATTACCCCCCGGGCAGCCTGAAGGCGCGCTTCTGCCGTGAAGGTGCCGCCGCCACCCGCGCTTTTTGCGACGAACACGGCATCGCCCACGAAACCTGCGGCAAGCTGATCGTTGCGACAGATCCTTCCGAACTGCCCCGCATGGCCGCCTTGCAGGACCGTGCCCGCGCCAATGGCATCGTTATCGAGCCATTGACGGGCGACGAGGCCCGCAGGCGTGAGCCGAACATTGCCGCCGTTGCAGCCCTGTGGTCGCCCGCGACCGGAATCGTCGATTACGCCGAGGTGGCCCGCAAGATGGCACAGGTCTTCATCGCGCAAGGGGGGCGGGTGCAGATCGGGGCCCGGGTCATCGGCGGGAAAGAGAATGCCGCGGGTCTGACGCTTTCCACCACCATGGGGCCCATAAGCGCTGGGAAGGCGGTTTTCTGCGCCGGCCTTCATGCCGACCGCATCGCCCGCCTGATGGGGCTTTCTCCCGATTTTCGCATCATCCCCTTTCGGGGCGAGTATTTCCGTATCCTCCACCAGCCCCCTGATCTGGTCCGCCACCTGATCTATCCGGTGCCAGACCCGGAAAGGCCCTTCCTTGGCGTGCATCTGACGCGCAAGATGGGCGGAGGGTTCACCGTGGGGCCGAATGCCGTGCTGGCACTGAAACGCGAAGGCTATGCAAAGACCGACCTTTCGGCCCGCGATCTGGCTGATACGCTGGCATGGCCGGGCTTCTGGCGCATGCTGCGCCGCAATGCCGCTGCGGCCGCGGCAGAGCTTTCCGCATCGGCCAGCAGACGGCTTTACCTGCAAAAGGTGCGCCGCTATTGCCCGCAGATCGGCCTATCCGACCTTGCCCCTTACCGGGCGGGCGTGCGGGCGCAGGCTGTGGCGCGGGATGGCAAGCTGATCGACGATTTCCTGTTCATGGAAAGCCGCCATGCGCTGCATGTCTGCAATGCCCCTTCGCCGGCCGCAACCGCCGCCATCCCCATTGCCACCCACATCCTTGACCGCCTGACCGGACTGAGGAGGATTGGCCCCGCATGACCCGACTTCGCCCCGCCATCCTGCCGCTTCTGGCCGCGCTGATTGCGGCGCTTCTGGCTTGGCTTGTGGCGGAACGCTGGGTGACGGCCAGCCTGCGGGCAGAGCTGGACCAGTCGCTTTTGCTGACCTCTCGTGCCGTCGAGGCCGAGATTGACCGTTTTCGCGCCCTGCCCGATGTGGCGGGCGAGGATGCCCGCATCCGCGCGGCGCTGACCGACCCGCGCGCGCTGGATCAGGCAAACCGCTATCTGGAAACGGTCGCCGCCCATGCCGGCGCGTCCGAATTGTTCCTGATCAATGCCGATGGGCATACGATTGCTGCCTCGAACTGGAACCGGCCGGGCAGTTTCGTGGGGCAGGATTACGGCTTCCGGCCCTATTTCCGGCAGGCGATGGATCAGGGCCGGGGGCAGTTCTATGCCATTGGCGTGACCACCGGTGTGCCGGGCTATTTCCTTTCCACCCGCGTGCAGTCGGGGCCGATGACGGGGGTTCTGGTGGTGAAGGTGGACCTGCGCCCCCTGCAACAGACATGGCAGGCCGCAGGCGCTCAGGTGGCCCTGGCCGATGCCGATGGGGTGATTTTCCTTTCCGGGCGCGAAGACTGGCTTTATCGGCCTCTGGCGCCCCTGTCCCCGGACCGGTTGGCGCATCTGGAATCGACGCGCGCCTATGACGGGGTTGCCCTTGGCACTGCCAGCCCCTTGCTGGACCGCGTGCCTTTGGGGGCCGATGCGGCGGGGCGCGACTGGGTGGCGCGGCTGTCCGTGCTGCCCGGGGGCACGGGTTGGCGGCTGATTGCCTCGCGTCCCGCGGCGGCCATCACGGGTGTTGCGGCAGGCTGGGCGTTTGCCGCAGCGCTGCTGGCGCTTGCCGTGGCGGGGCTTTTCAAGACATGGGATCAGCGCCGCCAGATCATCGCCCTGCGCCTGAGCCAATCGGAAAAGCTGGAAGCGATGGTCGCCTCGCGCACCGCCGATCTTGCGCGCGAGGTCGAGGCGCGGCGGCAGGCCGAGGCCGATCTGCGCGCGGCGCAGGAACATCTTGTCCACGCGGAAAAGATGGCCGCCCTTGGCCGCATGTCCACTGCCATCGTGCATGAGATCAGCCAGCCCCTTGCCGCAATGGAGGCAACGCTGACGGCGGCCGAACTGTCCCTGCCCGCGACAGACTGCAAGACAGCCCCGCGGCTGCTGACGGCCAAGGGCCTGATCCGCCGCATGCAGCGCACCACAAAGCACCTGAAAAGCTTCGGGCGCAAGGAAACGGGCGAGCTGACGCTGATCGACCTGCGCCCTGTCATCACCTCGGCCATCGAACTGGTCACCCCGCGGGCCCGCGCCGTTGGCGTGGTGCCCGATGTGCGGCTGCCACCCCGGCCGGTGCCGGTTCTGGCGGGCGCCGCGCAGTGCGATACGCACCTCGTTGCCAGACGACGCAAACTGCATGCCCGGCACCAACGTATCGAGGCGCGTCACGTCCTGGATTTCCGCGCGGGACATCATCTCCTGGCTAATCGCCGTCACCGACATC
>JALQTL010000223.1 GCA_023260935.1 Paracoccaceae bacterium | reverse complement strand
TGAAATACAATATACTTTTTAACTTTTGGTGCGTGTAGAATAAGTTCTTTCATCAAATGCTCTGGCTTATGTAAACTATCAATGTGCAACATATCCCAGTTGGGGTCGTTCGGGGCGATCATGGTGCCGCTGTCGGTGGTGCCGGCGCAGTAGCGGCACCACAGCGGGCATTCCAGCGCCAACCCTTCGATGGACCCGCCCGCCGCCAGCGCATCGCGCAGCGACGGCACGATGAACTTCGGCTGCCAGTTCGATCCGTCAAGACACAGGCGCCGTTCGGTATCGGCCACCTCGGGGTTGGCAAAATGGTCGCGCAAGGGGGCGTAGCAGGCCGCAAGGTCTGTCCCCGGCACGGCGGGGACGTAAGGAATGATCTCCTCCCGCTCCACCTTGTCCAGAAAGCCAAGGATCAGCTGTTGGGCCATCGCTTCGTGGACATGTTCAATATCCATCAGGCCGCCGGGATAGGCGATGATGGCGTGGCCGCCGTTCAGCATGCGGATTTTCATCGCCTCATGGGCATGGACATGATCGGTGAAGGTCACGCCCACCTCTTCCAGCGGCGGGCGGCCCTGTGGATCAAGCTCGATCACCGTTGACAGGCAATCCTGCGCCAGCATCGCCGCGCGCATCGCCGCATCGGCCCGGCGCACGCCGGCGCC
This sequence comes from Paracoccaceae bacterium, assembly GCA_023260935.1. GTDB lineage: Bacteria > Pseudomonadota > Alphaproteobacteria > Rhodobacterales > Rhodobacteraceae > Pseudotabrizicola. Next base: position 884 of record JALQTL010000223.1, on the reverse strand, counting down.
CAATATGCCTCAGTCCAGCGCCAGACCGTCCAGCATCGGCATCACGCCCGGCATGATCCCTCGAAAGCCTGCAAAAGGAGGTCACGATACTGGCCTTCAAAGGCGGGTGGCAGGTCCAGCCCGAATTCCGTCCGGATCTGCGCCATCACCACCGAATAGCTGCGGCCAAGGAAACGGCGGGCCAATTAGGCAAAGTCGATCCGCACGCCCAGCCCTGCCAGCCCTTCGACCAGCATCTGCGCGCTGATGATCGCGCTGTCGATCAGCACGCCGTCACGATCCAGAATCAGCAGGTCAGGCAAAGGGGCGATCATGCGCCTTTCAGAGGTTCAGGGGGCCAGTTGGCGGACAATTGGGGCCGGTCACAAGCCGCTCCGGGCCAGAGCGGGCCGGGCGATTGCGGCCAGACTTCCCGCGAAAAGCCCTGTTGCGCAACCTTCGTGCAGCTTCTGGCCGCACGGACCCCGATTGTCATCCAACTGTCACATAACTTTGCAATTGTTGTCATGCGGGGTTGCTATCGGAAGCACCGAGGCCATCGCAACAGGGTGGCATTCCAAAAGGAGAGATCCATGACGCTGTTCAGAATTTCGGCTTCGGCCCTTGCCATCGCTGCGGCCGCCACGGCCGCCGAAGCCCGCGACCAGATCCAGATCACCGGATCGTCGACGGTGCTGCCCTATGCCACCATCGTTGCCGAAGCCTTTGGCGAAAACTTCGATTTCCCCTCGCCCGTCGTTGAAGGCGGCGGTTCGGGTGCCGGTCGCAAGAAGCTGTGCGAAGGCGTTGGCGAAAACACCGTCGACATCGCCAACTCTTCGTCGCGCATCAGCCAGTCGGACATCGACCTGTGCAAGACCAACGGCGTTGAAGAAATCATGGAA
>JALQTL010000179.1 GCA_023260935.1 Paracoccaceae bacterium | reverse complement strand
ATACCTCTGACGGAAGAATCTGAGACAGGTCCGGCATCGTTCTACGCAGAGACTAAACTCGTAGCCGAAGACCAAGTCATTCGGGAAGCCGCCAACCTTGGGATAAGTGCATCAGTCATCCGTGTCTTTAGCGTTTTGGGTCCCACACGAAACCCTGCCAGTCCGAAGTCTGGCCCGGCCCGAAAGGACCGGGCCCTTTCTTTCATTTCGGCGGCGGGGGCGTGCGCGCGGCGGTCAGGGCGGCGGTCAGGGCGGCGGCATCGGGGACCACGGCCAGAGAGGCAAGGGGCGCCTTGCCGCGCGCCACCATGATGGCCACCAGCGACCAGCCTGTCGCATCGTGCAAGAGAACCGGCCCGCCGGAATTGCCCGAGACGACCGGGCAGTCGAAGGCCAGAACGCTGGGGGCCACGGCAGGCCAGCGGCCCGTCAGGGCGCAGGTGCTGGCCTTGGGCCGCAGGTCGGGGCTGGCCCTGTCATAGCCGAAGAAGGTTGCCGCGCGGGGCGGCAGGGCGGCAAGGCGGGAAACCGGCGCCACCCGCGCGGGCGCGATAGGGGTATCCAGCCGCAGCAGGGCCAGATCATTGGCCAGTCTGAAAGACCCGTCGGGCCGGGCGGGCAGGGGCGGAAAGCGGCGGCCAAGGGCCCTGGCGCGGCGGCTTTGGCCATCAAGGCCCGCCTCGAAGCCATAGGCGGCCGTGCCATCGCGGCGGGGCAGGCAGTGGCCGGCGGTCAGTACCAGATCGGGCGCGATCAGGATGCCGGTGCAGATGGCGTTGCCCACCCGGGAGCCGGCGGCATCGACCGGGGCCACGCGACCCACGGCGGCGGGCATTTCCTGTGCCGGGGCGGCAGTGGCCCCGAGGCCGACCAGAAGGGCCGCGGCAAGCGCGCGGCCCTTCCGGCCTGTCATCCGGTCAGCCACAGACCGATGCAATGGCCGCGGCCAGCACCGGCACGGTCTGCGCGTTCAGCCCGGCGATGTTGATGCGGCTGTCGCCCACCATGTAGATCGCGTGTTCGTCGCGCAGGCGGATGACCTGCGCCTCGGTCAGGCCCAGACGGCTGAACATGCCGCGGTGATCGGCCACGAAATCGAAGCGGTCGGAATTGGTGGCGCGGCGCAGCTCCTCGGCCAGTTGCTTGCGCAGGCCCAGCATGTTCTGGCGCACCTCCTCCAGTTCCGCTTTCCAGTCGGCGGTCAGGGCGGGGTCTTCCAGAATCATCGTCACCAGACGGGCGCCATGATCGGGCGGGAAGCTGTAGTTCTGGCGGTTCAGGAAGTTGAGGTTGCCCTGCACCACCGCCTTGCGGTCGGCGCTGGTCAGCGCGATCAGGATGCCGGTGCGTTCGCGGTAGATGCCGAAGTTCTTGGAGCAGGAGGCGGCGATCAGCACCTCGGGGAAGCTTTGGGCCACCAGCCTTGTGGCGGCGGCATCTTCCTCGAGCCCGTCGCCAAAGCCCTGATAGGCCAGATCGACCATCGGCACCGCGCCGCGGGCGGACAGAAGCGCCACCACCTCGGCCCATTGAGGGGCGGAAAGGTTGGCGCCGGTGGGGTTGTGGCAGCAGCCGTGCAGCAAAACCACATCGCCCTTGGCCACGCGCGCCAGATCTTCCATCAGCCCGGCGAAATCGACGCCACGGGTTTCGGCATCGAAATAGCGATATTCGGCCATCGACATGCCGAGATACTTGATGATCGACGGATGGTTCGGCCATGTGGGGGCCGAAATCCACACGGTTGCGCCGGGCGTGGCCAGCTTGATCAGTTCCAGTGCCTGACGGATGGCCCCGGTTCCCCCGGGGGTGGCGATGGCGGCGGCACGGTCGGCAAAGCCGTTGCCAAGGATCATGCCCAGCATGGCGGCGGCATAGGCCGGTTCCCCGGCAAGGCCGGTATAGGTCTTGGTCTTTTCGGTTTCCCAAAGCCGCTTTTCCGCGGCCTTCACGGCGCGCATCACCGGGGTCAGCCCGGTGGCATCCTTGTAGACGCCGACGCCAAGGTCGATCTTGCCGTCGCGCGGGTCATCGCGGAACAGGGCGATCAGTTGCAGGATCTTGTCCTGCGGTTGTGGGTTCAGGGTTTCCAGCATTTTCCAGTTATCCTTTCGCGACCGCGAGGTCGTCATACATGCCCCATTCCGCCCATGAGCCATCGTAAAGCGCATGGTCGCGGTGGCCGATCCGTTCCAGCGCCAGCGAGATGATCGCGGCCGTGACCCCCGATCCGCAGGTGGTGATGGCGGGGCGGGTCAGATCGACCCCGGCCTCATCGAACATCTGCCGCAGTTCGGGCACCGGTTTCATCGTGCCATCGGGGCGCAGAAGCGTGGCGAAGGGCAGGTTCCGTGACCCCGGAATATGGCCCGAGCGCAGGCCCGGGCGCGGCTCTGCCACCTCGCCGCGGAAACGGGGGGCGCTGCGGGCATCCAGAATCTCGGCCTGATGCAGCTTGGCGGCATGGGCCACCTGCGTCACATCCTTCACCAGATGGTTCTGGCGGCTGACGGTGATGTGGCGATCCTTGACGATGGGCGGCAGGTCTTCCAGCTCTCGCCCCTCGGCCTTCCATTTGGGCAGGCCGCCGTCCAGCACCGCCACATCGGTCTTGCCCATCAGGCGGAACAGCCACCAGACGCGGGCGGCCGAAAACAGGCCCGAGGCATCATAGACCACCACCTGATGCCCGTCGCCCACGCCCATGGCGCGCATCCGGCTGATGAACTTTTCGGGCGGGGGGGCCATGTGCGGCAGGTTCGACCGCAGGTCGCTGATTTCGTCGATGTCGAAGAAGCGCGCGCCGGGAATGTGGCCGGCGTCATATTCCGCCCTTGCATCGCGCCCGCTGTCGGGCATGTGCCAGCTTGCATCCAGCACACGAAGGTCCGGATCCTTCATATGGGCGGCCAGCCAGTCGGTTGAAACAAGCGTTCTTGGGTCGTCCATCGGGGACGGGGCGACGAGGTTTGTCATGGGCCAATCTCCGCGCGGGTCACTGCGGGGATATATCGGCCGGGGGGTGCAGGGCAAGGCTGCATTCGGGAAGCGGGGTGCGACGGCTGCGCGCCCCGGGGGAAGGTTTTTCCCGCGGTTCATCCCGCCGGTGCTGTGGGGCCGGTCAATCGCGCGTGTTCTGTTTCAGCAGGCGGGATTTCTGCCTGTCCCAATCGCGCTTGGCGCTGGTTTCGCGCTTGTCGGCCAGTTTCTTGCCCTTGGCCACGCCAAGCATGATCTTCACCACGCCGCGGTCGTTGAAATACATCCGCAAGGGCACGATCGTCATGCCCTCGCGCGCGGTGGCGTTCCACAGTCGCGACAGTTCGCGCTTCGACACCAGAAGCTTGCGGCGGCGGCGTTCTTCGTGGCCCCAGGTCTTTGCCCGGGCATAGGGGGCGATATAGCTGTTGATCAGCCACAATTCCCCGCCCTCGACGCTGGCATAGCATTCGCCGATATTGGCCCCGCCTTCGCGCAGCGACTTGACCTCGGACCCCTGAAGGACGATGCCGGCCTCCAGATCGGATTCGATGTGGTAATCGAACCGCGCGCGGCGGTTTTCGGCGATCAGCTTCGAGTTGGGGTCGGATTTCGTGGCCATGATCGCCCCGAAATAGGCGAGCGGCGGGCTTAAGTCCAGATCAGGGAGCGGGAATGATTCTTCAGATAGTCATCGGATCGGCGATGTTGCTGTGTTCCATCGTCATGGTCGCCTCGTCAGCGCTGGCGATGGAGGGAATGTTCCAGATCGCGGGGCCTTGGCTGATGCGCGAGCCGCATTGGCCGAAGCTGTCGCTGTTGCTGATTGCCGTTTCGGTCTGGGTGCTGGGGATCATCACGGCGGGCGTCTGGATGTGGGCGATGGTGTTCCTGTGGGTGGGGGCGTTGTCGACGCTGGAGGAGGCGGTCTATTTCGCGCTGGTGTCCTATACCACGCTGGGGTTCGGGGATGTGGTCCTGTCGCGCGAATGGCGCATCCTTTCGGGGATGGTGGGGGCCAACGGGTTTCTGAACTTCGGCCTGCTGACGGCGGTGATGGTGGAAGCCTTGCGCCACACAAGGCTGGGCCAGCACGAGGCGCGGCGCAAGCGGGGCTGATCAGCGGCGGTTGGCCCGGGCAAGCGCATAGATGCCCGACCCCACGATCAGCGCCGATCCCAGCAGCGTCATCGCGTCGGGGCGTTCGCCGAAGATGGCCACGGCCAGCACCATGGCAAAGACCAGACGGGTATAGCGGAAGGGGGTGACGAAAGACACCTCGCCCGTGCGCATGGCGCTGGTCAGCGCGTGATAGGCCGCGATGGCAAAGACGGCCGTGCCCGCCAGAAGGCCCAGACCGTTCGGGCCGGGCCATGTGGCCCCGCCGGTGGTGGCCAGAAGTATCGCGCCGGCAAGGGCCAGCATGGCAAAGCCCGCCACCCCAAGCTGGCGGTTCGACAGCACCCGGGGGGCCGCGCGGGTGGCAAGATCGCGCCCGGCAAAGCCGGCCATGCCGGCCAGAGCCAGCAGGGACAGCGCCGAGAACCCTTCCAGCCCCGGGCGCAGGATGATCAGCACCCCGGCAAATCCCACCGCCACGGCCGACCAGCGCCGCCAGCCCACCCGTTCCTTGAACAGGATCGCCGCTGCCGCCACCACCAGCAAGGGTGTGGCCTGAAGGATGGCAGAGGTGGTGGAAAGCGGGGTCAGCGCGATGGCCAGCGAATAGAAGAGCCGCCCTGCCACCTCGAACACCGAGCGGATCAGAAGGGCGGGGTGCAGGAAGGCGCGCGGCACCGGCGCCTCGGCCTTGCGGGCGGCCATCAGGCCGAAGACGATCATCCCGCAAAGGCCGACGATCAGGATCACCTGCCCCAGCGGCATGATCCGGGCGGCGGCCTTGAGGAACATGTCCTCGACCGCGAAGCCGGCCATGGCGGCGGTCATGAAGGCCGCGCCGCGCAGGTTGTCTTTCGGGTGCATCGGCGGGGCCTTTGGCAACGGCGCTGCAGCGCGGGAGGCGTGCCCCGCCCGGGCAAGGGGCGGGGGGCGTTTCAGGCGGAAGCGGGGGTTACTTCAGGATACCCGCATGGCGCATCGCGGCCCGGATCTTTTCCTTCGTGCCCTCGGTCAGCCCGACCAGCGGCAGGCGCACGTCTTCGCTGCACAGGCCCAGAAGCGACAGGCCGTATTTCGCCCCGGCAAGGCCCGGTTCGATGAAGATCGCCTCGTGCAGGGGCATCAGCCGGTCCTGATAGGCAAGCGCCTTGGCGTAATCGCCTGCAAGCGTCGCCTCCTGAAACTCGGCGCAGAGGCGGGGGGCGACATTGGCCGTCACGCTGATGCAGCCGGTGCCGCCATGGGCGTTGAAGCCAAGGGCCGTCGCATCCTCGCCCGAAAGCTGGATGAAATCAGCGCCGCAGCTGGCGCGCTGCATGCTGACACGTTCGATCTTGCCGGTGGCATCCTTCACCCCGATGATGCGGGGAAGCTGCGCCAGCTGGCCCATGGTTTCGGGGGTCATGTCCACGACCGACCGGCCGGGGATGTTGTAGATGACGATGGGCAGGGTGCAGCAGTCGTGCAGGGCCTTGTAATGGGCGTAAAGACCGGCCTGCGTGGGCTTGTTGTAATAGGGCGTCACCACAAGCGCGGCATCGGCCCCCACCTTTTCGGCGTGGCGGATCAGGCGGATGCCTTCGACCGTGTTGTTCGACCCTGTGCCCGCCACCACCGGCACCCGGCCGGCGGCGAACTTGACCACGGCCTCGACCACGGCTTCGTGTTCCTCGTGGCTGAGTGTGGGGCTTTCGCCGGTGGTGCCCACGGGCACCAGCCCGTGCGAGCCTTCGGCAATCTGCCATTCCACAAGTTTCTTCAGCGCGTCCATATCGACATTGCCGTTCTTGAACGGCGTGACGAGGGCGGGAAGTGACCCTTTCAGCATGGCGCGCGTCTCCTTTGGGGTATCGGGCTCATCAAGGGGATGAGTCGTCCGGTTGCAACCGCGCCCTGCTTAAACGCGGCGTGCGGCCTTGCCAAGCAGGGCCATGGCCCACGCGGCAGCAATGACAGGATCGTGGCTTGTCGGCCCTGCGCCGATGCGGCAGATTCCGGGGCATGAGCAGTACAAGAAAAACACTTCTGTCGGGGCTCGT
>JALQTL010000160.1 GCA_023260935.1 Paracoccaceae bacterium | reverse complement strand
GTTCACGGCCGAATACTGCATGCATCCCGAAGGCGGCTGCGCGCAGCTGGCCCGTTATGAAGGCGTGAAGTCGGTCGAGGCGCTGGACCCGCTGACCGTAAAAGTCACCTTCACCGGCCCGAAGCCAAACCCATTCGTCGCCTTCGTGGGCGGCACCTCGCCCATCCTGCAAAAGGCGCAGTTCGCCAACTGCCTGGGTGCTGCGGCCCCCACCTGCACCGAGGCGAACTTCAACCCCATCGGCACCGGCCCCTTCCGCGTGACCGAATTCAAGGTGAATGACACCGTCGAAATGGAAGCCAACCCGTATTACCGCGATCCGGCAAAGCCCGCCTTTGCCACGCTGTCTGTCAAGGGGGGCGGCGATGCGGCCTCGGCCGCACGCGCGGTCATGGAAACCGGCGAATTCGACTATGCCTGGAACACCCAGATCAACCCCGAACTTCAGGCCCAGATGACGGCCGGCGGCAAGGGCCAGTTCGTCAACGGCTTTGGCACGCTGGTGGAACGGATCGAAATGAACCTGACCGACCCGTCGCCCGACCTGCCGGAAGGCGAGCGGTCAACCGCCAAGCATCCGCACCCGATCCTGTCGGATGTGCGCGTGCGCAAGGCGCTGTCGATGGCCATCGACCGCAACCTGCTGGTCGAGATCGGCTATGGCGAATCGGGCCGTCCGACCTGCAACCTTGTTCCCGCCCCGGCCATCTATGCCTCGCCCAACACCGACTGCCTTGTGCAGGACATGGAAGGCGCCAAGGCATTGCTGGATGAAGCCGGCTGGACCGTGGGTGCGGATGGCATCCGCGAAAAGGATGGCAAGAAGTTCAAGCTTCTGTACCAAACCTCGGTCAACCCCGTCCGTCAGGACTTCCAGGCGCTGATCAAGGGCTGGTGGAACGAGCTGGGCGTGGATGTCGAACTGAAGTCGATCGATGCCGGCGTCTATTTCGGCGGTGATCCGGGTTCGCCCGACACCTTCCAGAAGTTCTATGCCGATGTCGAAATGTATGCCAACAACTTCGACGGTACCGACCCGGAGCCCTATGTCGCGCAATATACCTGCGACAAGGCCCCGCGCCCCGAAACCCAGTGGCAGGGCGAAAACATCAACCGCTTCTGCGACCCGGCCTATGATGCGCTGGTGGCAGAGTTGCTTCAGACCCGGGAGGAGTCGAAGCGCGCCGAACTGGTGATCCGCATGAACGAGATGCTGACCAAGGACACCTATACGATCGTTCCGCTGGTGGATCGCGGCCGTCTGTCGGCCCATTCCAACAGCTTGGGCGGCGTTGTCCTGAACGTCTGGGATACCGAGATGTGGAACGCCCAGGACTGGTACCGGATCAAGTGATCTGACCACCCATCGGGGCGGGGGCTTTCTGGCCCTCGCCCCCTTTTCATCCCCTTCATCCCCGCCCCTGACCGCTGAACCGAGGCGCCGCCCCATGCTTACCTACACGATCCGTCGGTTGCTTCTGGCCATTCCGACGCTTCTGTTCATCAGTCTGGTGATCTTTCTTCTGGTCGATTTCGCGCCCGGCTCTCCGATGAGCCAGATCCCGCTGACGGTGCCCCCGGATGTGCGGATGAAGATCATCGAGGCCATGGGTGCCAACGAACCCGTCCATATCCGCTATCTGTTGTGGCTGAACCAGTTTTTCGTGGTAGAGCCGCTGGTCTGGCTGGATGGCACCCTTGGCACCACCTATTCCGAAGGGATGCAGCGCATCATCAGCTGGCAGTCGCGCAGCCCGGTGATGGATGTGATCGCGCAGCGCATCCCGCAGACGCTGACGGTGATCGGCACGTCTTATGTGCTGGGGGTGCTGATCGCGCTGCCCATCGGCATCTATTCGGCCTACCGGCAGTATTCCTGGTTCGACCAGATCGGCACCTTCATTGCCATGATCGGCTTTTCGGTGCCCACCTTCTTTACCGGGCTTGTGCTGATCCTTGTCTTTGCGGTGAACCTGCAATGGTTCCCGTCGATCTATGACACCAACCTGCGCGTGACCGATTGGGAAAGCTTCTTGCAGCAGGTGCGCCAGATGGCGATGCCGGTGATGGTGCTGGCGCTGTATAACGCGGCCCAGATCAGCCGCTACATGCGGTCTTCCATGCTGGAAAACCTTGGGCAGGACTATGTTCGCACCGCGCGGGCAAAGGGCATGGGCGAACGCACGGTGGTGCTGAAGCATGTCCTGCGCAATTCCATGATCCCGGTGGTGACCGTCATCGCGCTTGGCATCCCCACCATCTTTGGCGGCGCCATCATCACCGAACAGGTGTTCCGCGTGAACGGGCTTGGCGCGCTGCTGATCGGGGCCATCCAGGGGTCTGACCTGCCGATGGTGCAGACGCTGACCTTCATCTTCGCCATGCTGATCGTGCTGTTCAACCTGATCGCCGATATCCTTTACGGCATTCTCGACCCAAGGATCCGCTATGACTGACGTGACCATCGAAAAGCCGCGCAGCCAATGGGCCGATGTCTGGGCCCAGTTCAAGACGCACCGGGGCGCGCTTGTCGGGCTGGTGGTCTTTGCGTTGCTGATCCTGTTCGTTTCCGTCGGTCCGCTGATCTGGACGAAAGATCCGACGGCGATCAACCCGAACGCGGCCGAGATGATCAAGTCACGGAACAAGCCGCCCAGTCTGGCAAGCCCCTTGGGAACCGATCAGTTGGGCCGCGACATGCTGGCGCGGATGATGAAGGGGGGGCAGGTCTCCATCGCCGTGGGGCTGGTCGCCATGACCATCTCGCTTTTCCTTGGCACGCTTGTCGGCGTGATGGCGGGGTATTTCAAGCGGCTGGACGGCCCCTTGATGCGCTTGACCGACCTGTTTCTGGCCTTGCCGCTTTTGCCGCTGTTGCTGGTGATGGTGCTGTTGTTCCGTGATCCGCTTTCCGCCGCCTTCGGGCCCGAGGGGGGCACTTTCCTGCTGATCGTCTGCGCCATCGGCGTCACATCATGGATGCAGGCCGCGCGCGTGGTGCGGGGCGAGGTTCTGGCTCTGAAAGAGCGTGAATTCGTGCTGGCCGCCCGGTCCATCGGCACGCCGTCGCGGCGGATGATCCTGCGCCATATCCTGCCCAATGTCGTCAGCCCGATCATGGTGGCGGCCACGCTTGGCATCGCCAGCGCCATCATCACCGAATCCGCGCTTTCCTTCCTCGGCCTTGGTTTTCCGCCAGACTTTCCCACCTGGGGCCGGCTGCTGTTCGACGGCGCCGAATATATCCAGCAATACCCCGAACGGGTGATCTGGCCCGGTGTTGCCATCTCGCTGACGGTGCTGTCGGTCAATTACATCGGCGATGGCCTGCGCGACGCGCTTGACCCGCGGATCCGGGGCCGCTAGGGCCCGCCCCCGGCCGCTGACGGTGCGACATGATCACACAGAGATGAATATGTAGGATAGTCCCCTGCCTTGAACTTTCATGCGCCAGACACACATGCTAGGGTCGCGCAACCAGGATCAGGACAGTCTGGACAATGCCTTTGGACAATTCGCTGAAAAACACAGCCCCCGAAGTTGCGGATGAAACGGCTTGCAGCCACCTTTCGGCCGATCAGATGCTTGTTCAGGCCACGGCGGCGGCGGGTTTTCTGAAGGCGCTCAGCCATGAAGGGCGGCTGATGATCCTGTGCCACCTGTCGTCGGGCGAAAAGTCGGTGACCGAGCTGGAGCGTCTGCTGGAAAGCCGGCAGGCCGCCGTCAGCCAGCAGCTTGCCCGCCTGCGCCTTGAAGGGCTGGTCAGCTGCCGGCGCGATGGCAAGATCATCTATTACTCGATCCAGGATCCCAAGGTCAGCCGCACCATCGCGCTGGTCTATGACATGTTCTGCAAGGCGCCCTGACCTTCGGCCAGGCCGCCCTGCCCGCCGGCTTATCCGCGCCCCAGAAACGGCATGTCGCGGGCCATGATGGTCACGAAAGGGATATTCACATCCAGCGGCAGCCCTGCCATATGCAGCACGGTTTCGGCCACATGGCGCACATCCATCACCGGTTCCGGCTTGATGGACCCGTCCGCCTGCGGCATCCCGGCGCTGAAGCCTGCCGTCATCTCGCTGGCGGCATTGCCGATGTCGATCTGCCCACAGGCGATATCAAAGCGCCGGCCATCGACAGCAAGGGTCTTGGTCAGCCCGCTGACCGCATGTTTCGACATGGTATAGGGCACTGACCCGGGGCGCGGACGATAGGCGCTGATCGACCCATTGTTGATGATCCTCCCGCCCTGCGGGGACTGCCGCCGCATCAGGCCAAAGGCCGCGCGCGCGCAAAGGAACATGCCGGTGATGTTCACGTTGCAGACGTTCAGCCAGTCTTCCACCGCGATCTCGTCGATCAGCGTGCCCTTCAGCGCGGCGCCGGCATTGTTGAACAGCACATCCAGACGGCCCCATTCCGCCTCGACCCGGGCAAAGGCGCGGTCCACATCGGCGGGCACCGTCACATCGCCGGGCAGGATCAGCGCGGGGTGATCCTCCGCCGTCTGGCGCAGCGGTTCCTCGCGCCGGCCCATCAACGCCACGCGCCAGCCCGCTTCCAGAAACGCGCGGGCCGTGGCCCGCCCGATGCCCGAACCGGCACCCGTGATCAGGATGGTCTGTTGCGTGGTCATCTTTGGTCGTCCCCCCTGTTTCAGGCCGGGGCCAGACTATCGATGCGCCGCGTCAGTGCAAGCGGAACTCTCCCACCACATTGCGCCATTCGCCCGGAGAAATCAGCTTGCGATGGGTGAAACGCACGGAATGAAGCGGGCCCTCGATATTGCCCTGCCAGAATTCGATGAAATCGAACAGGGCCGGATAATCGGGGGCCAGATCGTATTCCTGCCAGATGAAGCTGTTCAGCACATGGCGGTAATCGGGCATGCGGTAAAACAGTTCCGCGGTGGTCAGGCCATACCCTTTCAGCATCAGTTCCGTCTCGTTTCGCTGCATCTGAAGCAAACTCCTTTCCCACAGATGACTCACTGCCCCTGAAAGCATGCCAGATCGACATTAAAAATCAATATTTTCAGTATGTTGTCACTCTGCCGCGCTGGCTGCCAAAAGACCGGCCCCGGCGCCATTGCACCCCATCCCTTGCATGGTGTAAGGTCTTGGCAACCAGATATTGATACGCGCGACGAAAGGCCCCGTTCACATGAGCGATACGCCAGAAGATACGGAAATTGCTGGCGAAAAGCCGGAACGCCCCAGCCATCACGGCCCGCAGATCGACATCGCGGCCGAGATGAAGACGGCTTACCTCGATTACGCGATGAGCGTGATCGTCAGCCGCGCCATCCCCGATCTGCGCGACGGGCTGAAGCCTGTTCACCGCCGCATCCTTTACGCGATGCACGAGACCGGCAACACGCATGACAAACCCTATCGCACATCGGCGCGTCCGGTGGGCGACGTGATGGGTAAATACCACCCGCACGGCGACGCGGCGATCTATGACGCGCTGGTGCGGATGGCGCAGCCCTTCTCGATGTCGCTGCCGCTTCTGGACGGTCAGGGCAACTTCGGCTCGATGGACGGCGATAGCGCGGCCGCCATGCGCTATACCGAGGTGCGGATGGATAAGCCCTCGGCCTCGCTCCTGGCCGACATCGAAAAAGACACGGTCAATTTTCAGGACAACTACGACGGCAAGGACCGCGAACCCACGGTTCTGCCCGCGCGCTTCCCGAACATGCTGGTCAATGGCGCGGGCGGTATCGCGGTGGGTATGGCCACCAACATCCCGCCGCACAACCTGGGCGAGGTGATCGACGGCACCCTGGCGCTGATCGAAAATCCCGATCTCAGTTCGGAAGCGCTGATGGAGATCATCCCCGG